>JAGNKX010000029.1 GCA_017999915.1 Spirochaetota bacterium | reverse complement strand
TCACCTGCAAGATATGACTTAAACTTTTCAGGAGGCGGGATTTTCTGCCGCTTTGTATTTTCAGGTATATTATTGACCTGTTCCATAACTTTCGGGGTCAAGGAGTACGGAGAAGGAATTGATCCAGTCAATCATTGTTCCGAACATCCGTCATAAAGTTTTATTCGTAATGAATCATTTCGATTTTTTGAGCCTGAACTTTGATGGGAATAACTATTTAAATGTATTGACAAAAAACATCAACATGAAATAATTTATTAACCTCAATAAAGGAGCAAATTTAAGTATGAAAAATGCTGACTAACTGAAAGAGTGAATTTTATAATCCTCTCTTTCGGTATAAACCTCAGGTCGCCAGGCCATGATTATGCAATTCAAGGAGAGGCTGATGTCAGCAAAAAATCTTAAATTTGTCGATGTTTCGTTTTCTTACCATATATTGCAGGAACCGATTGTTTCATCACTGAACGTACATTTCTCGAAAGGGTGGACAGGTATCGTCGGTCCTAACGGAGTTGGCAAATCTACTGTAGCAAAACTTGCCGCAGGTATTCTTTTGCCCACAAGAGGTTCCGTTATCATTGATGATGGTTTAAAGTCTTTTTACTGCGAGCAAAGCACTGTCAATCCTCCAGACCGTGTTGCGGAATTTATTATTAAAGCGGAATCGCTGTCAGGTAAACTATGCTCAATGCTTGAAATCGATACTGATTGGGCGGACAGGTGGGATACGTTAAGCCATGGCGAACGAAAACGCTTGCAAATTGGAATGGCTCTCTGGAGCGAGCCGGATATTCTCGTGCTTGACGAGCCTTTCAATCACATTGATATTAAAACAAAGCAATTGCTCCTCTCATCGCTGCTAACCTTCAATAGCATTGGTATTTTGGTATCACATGAAAGGGACATGCTTGATGCATTATGCCATTCCTGTCTGTTCATGCGCCCAGGTTATGCAATGCTTCGCCGGGCAAATTTCACGGAAGGGTATGAAAACCAGCAATTTGAGGATGCCGTACGTGAGAAAAACTACCGGCTTGCACTGGCCAGATACCGCGACACGAAAAAAAGGGCCGCCTCCATGAGACAGCGTGAAGATGGAAAAGCAGGTAAGCTCTCAAAAAGAAAAATCCCCAGAAACGATCGTGACGCTAAGTGCAAGGTGGATGCTGCGCGGCTCACCGGGAAGGATAAAAAAGGTGCCCGGAAAGTCAAACTACTTGAAGCGCGAGCCGACAAGTTGGGAAGCGATGCGTCCTCAATCTATTTTCGCAGACGCAAGACCAATGGTATCATCTTCAAGGGTGAGATATCCGAACGCAATTCCCTTGTTGCTATTGAGGAACAAAGCATTCCCTTGGGTCCTGAAAAGAAATTGCTGGTGCCCGATATCAATGTGTCTCCCGATGACAGGATCGCGATAATCGGAGGGAACGGCACAGGGAAAAGCACTTTGATCAATTTCATTATCCGGAAAATCCGTCTTCTACCTGAACATGTTGTTTACGTCCCCCAGGAAATTGACACACAATTATGGGGAAAAACACGGGACGTGATGAGTCAACTTGACGGTGGGAGCCTCGGACTTTTACTGACCGCAGTTCATCGTCTCGGCTCAGAACCGGATAGGGTTATTCATTCTGAAATACCAAGTCCCGGTGAGATGAGGAAAATAATGCTGGCCCTCGGACTCTTGAAAATTCCGTCACTTGTTATCATGGACGAGCCAACCAATCACATGGATATACCTTCGATTCAGTGCCTTGAGAATGCTTTATGCCAGTATGATGGAGGATTGATTATCGTAAGTCACGACCGTGCTTTTATCCGAAATACAACGAACATCATATGGGAAATAGTTGGCAGCGGCTCAGAATTAAAATTAAAAATATAGCAAGGGATAAGTTCTTATGCCGCTTTCCTGTACCAAATTATAACATTCAGCAACGCTTCAAGCGCGTTTTTGAATCAGATGCTTTAAGTTTATGCAATGATCTTGACATGTATAACATTATGAATTATTCTCTTGATGTACGGAAATCATGGATCACACAATGATATGAAACAAAAATCTCCCCGCGTGCCCCCCGCAGCAACAAGCCCGGAGGTCCAACTGCTCGCAGAACAGGCATTTTCAAGGGCAGCAGGCGCGCCCCTCATACAGGGCAACACCATCAGCGTCCTCAAGGATGCGTCGGAAAACTATCCCGCCTGGCTTGATGCAATGCGCGGAGCGGAGAAAAGCATCCATTTCGACTCTTATATCATCTACAGCGACGACATCGGCGGCGAATTCGCGAAAGTCATGGTGGACAGGGCACGGGAGGGAGTTCGAGTCAGGGTGATATACGACTGGCTCGGCGCGATGGGCAAGACCTCCCGCCGCTTCTGGAAGGACCTGCGGCTCGCCGGCGCCGAGGTCCGCTGTTATAATCCCCCGCGGCTCCAAAGCCCCCTTGGATGGATGAGCAGGGACCACCGGAAGATGATAGCGGTCGACGGACGGAAGGGCTTTGTCTCAGGCCTCTGCGTCGGCCGCAAGTGGGCGGGCTACCCGGACAGGGGGATCGACCAGTGGCGCGATACCGGCGTCATGGTCACGGGTCCCGCCGTTGCCGACATCGAGTGCGCTTTCGCGGATCTGTGGGCGACCATGGGCCCCGCCCTGCCGCCGGAAGAGACACCGGACAGGAAGGCGATCCGCAAGACCGGCGATGTCATGCTGCGGATTGTGGCAAGCGTACCGAACATCGCTGGTCTGTTCCGCCTGGACCAGCTCATTGCCGCGGCGGCGCGAAAGCGACTCTGGCTCACTGACGCGTACTACCTCGGGCTCACGCCTTACGTGCAGTCGCTCAGGGCCGCGGCGGAGGACGGGGTGGATATCAGGCTCCTGGTTCCGGGGACGACGGACATTCCTATTCTGCGTGCCGTGTCACGTGCCGGGTACCAGCCGCTCCTCGAGGCAGGTGTGAGGGTTTTCGAGTGGAACGGGCCCATGCTGCATGCCAAGACCGCGGTTGCCGACGGCAGGTGGACGCGCATAGGGTCGAGCAACCTGAACATCGCCAGCTGGATCGGGAACTACGAGCTCGACGTGATGGCGGAAGACAAAGACTTTGCGCACGTGATGGAGCGAATATACATCGAGGACCTTTCTAACTCGACGGAGATCGTGCTGGGCAAGCACCGTACGGCGTCTCCGGTTCAAAAAAGGCCGCACCGGGAATCCCGCATCAAGGGACGCGGGAGCCTGGGCCGGGCCGGGGCTGGCTTCATCAGCGCGGGCAGGGTCGTGGAGGCGGCGATCACCAACCGCAGGGTGCTCGGCCCCGCCGAGTCGAAGATCATGTTCATTGCCGGCCTCGTGCTGCTCACTCTCTCAGCGGTGGCGGTCCTGTGGCCGCCTGTCCTGATGGTCCCGTTCGCACTGCTGGGCGGGTGGCTCGCGGTGTCTCTGATATTCGGCGCGTACAAGACGAGGGCGCGGTACGGCAGGAAATATTTCACATCCCGCCGTGATAATGACCGCTGAACGCGCATACCGGCAATCACGTACGCAACATACCTGACGGCACGCCATCCGGTTTTTCACTTGAATTTCAGGTCAAGTCCGCCT
>JAGNKX010000028.1 GCA_017999915.1 Spirochaetota bacterium | reverse complement strand
CGGCAGGAAATATTTCACATCCCGCCGTGATAATGACCGCTGAACGCGCATACCGGCAATCACGTACGCAACATACCTGACGGCACGCCATCCGGTTTTTCACTTGAATTTCAGGTCAAGTCCGCCTTCTTTCAGGAAGTATTCTTTCATGCTCCCGAGCATCGGTTTTGTCTGACGAATTTTAATCGCATCAAACGAACACCTGGATTTGCATATTCCGCAGCCGACGCAGTAATCCTGAACAACCTCGGCTTTGCCATCCACCATGGATATGGCATCCTGGGGGCAGAGCCCCGGGGGGCAGCACTCGCCGCACCCGGTGCACGCATCCTTGTCAACAATCGCGGTCCAGCCTGTGGGACGGAATCTCTCCTTGATTTCCCTGGATGCATTCCTGGAAAGGTTGAAGCCCACGCAGCAGCACGGACAGCAGAAGCAAATCTCCACGAAGTGCTCCATTTCATCATTGGCAAAACCCCAGATGAGCTGCTCAACCTCAACCCACAGGGACTGGCATATAAGCCCGAGTTTCGCCGCCTGGTCCACTCTTTTCAGGGCATCTTCTTTTGAGATCTCATATGCAATATCGTGCGAGACAACACGTTTTCCGCTTTTGCTTAAAAAGAGGCAGCACACGTCTTTCGGATAATCCTTGCAGTTCTGGGCATCGCGGCAGAGACATGTTTTCATGGATGCAATATAGCCCGCCTGTTTTATGGCGTCCTTCACAAGGTCCATGGGGATGACAGAGGATTTTGCCTTATCCGAAACATCGACATTCAGATTATAGACCGTTGCCGAAGTATGCCTGTTCTCGTTGCCGAACATCATCAGGGTCTTGTATATCTTTCCCAGCACCGGATATTTCATCATCCTGCTGCCTTTGAGTATCCCCCTGAACACACCAAGATAGAATTTCCAACTGTAAGAATGTGCGCTGGTGTGATTAATAAGCCAGTTCTTGATGCCAAGTCCGTTTTTTTTCGGTACCCAGAGATTTGTTTTATACGCCGGGGTTTTTTCAACAGTTGATGGTTTCATGCCATGCCACCTCTTTTCCAATGTGATTTTTCATTCCACCTTCTTTCCCTCAGCAAGCGCCTTCAGCACCTCCATCTGATTGGTACACATCACAATAGAGGGAACGCCGAGGAAAAGTTTCACCAATTGCCTGACGCAAAAGTTGTCCGGCTTGAAGTGCGCCGCGCACCTCTCGATCAACCGGGTCTTGCCTCCAGGCGCTTCTTGCAGTATGAAGTTCCAGGTCCACGCGAATTCCCCGCCCGGTATGGGGTTCAGGGCAAATGCGATATCATGACTGGGCTGCTTGCGCGAATCGGACAGCATGGTGAAATATTCACCCCTGGCAACTTCCTTAACTTCGGAGCCGATCCCGTTCTGATGATAGAACATCCACTGGCCCGGCCTTATGTCCTGCCATTCGTTCCTGATCACGTAGGTGTTGCGTATATCAAATCCGAAAAGGCGTTCAAGCCATTCAAAGCTGTAAAAACCGGCGCGCTTCTGTCCCATCTGCGCAAGGTAGGGCCACACCTTTTCCGGCGGCGCGTCGATTATGATTACCAGGGTCTGCTTCAGCTGTTTGTCCCTTTCAAGCAGCAGGCTGTCGCCGGGCAGCGGCGCCTGTTCGAGCTCCTCCGGCGCGAAATACCTTGAACCGTAATTGACAAGCAGCGCCAGGGTAATGAGCCCTGTAGCGGCCAGGGCAGCCAGTACAACGAGCGTTATTTTTAACTTGCGATTCATTGCGCGACCTCCTTCGAGCGGTAATAGTCCGGGTATTTCCTACCTGTCTTCCGCGGTCCCGGGATTTCCCACGGAGCGGACGGATGAGAGTATCCTGTTGGCGGCGAAAATCCCCGATATGGCGCTCGGCTCCATACCGACGCAATTGTGTTCCCCTGCGATATAGAGGTTCTTGCCGAACGCAGGGAATTGTTCGTCCACGATTTCTTTCCCTTCGGTATAGAGGGCCTTCTCCCAGGTGACGGAACCGATGATCTCGTACGACTTGAAACACGCATCGAGATACCGACTATCTTTTGTAGAAGCAAAGACCAGATAGGAACGGTCGTCCTGCATGGTGATGGCGATGATCTTCGATTTTTCGGCAAAGAGGTTCATGGTATAGCGGGCGTATTTTTCTTTAAGAGCTCCCCTGACATGATACACCTGCAGGAGGTACGACTTTCTAACGAACGGCAGGTGCAAAAGCTTCTTCGTGACCGATCCCTCTGTGGCGACCACGGCGTAATCGCAGCTGAATTTCCTGCCTGACTTTGTCGTCAGGGTATAAAGATCTTTTTTTTGCGTGATTCCCGTGACCGAATCGACAACCAGCTCCTTATTGAATTTCCCGGCCATGCCCGCATTGTCGAATACAAACCGATGGATGGGCAGGAGAAGCCCCATGCTCAGGGTAAGATAATCAAGGGCATTGATTTTTTCCGCAGGCACCGCGGTGCACGCGTAGGAAAACTTTGAAAAAAATTCCCTGTTAGCATCGCCGAATCCGTGCCGGGCGATGAAGTCCGACGCGGGCGTATCAAAAATATGGCGCATGTACGGGTCCAGCTCAAGGGCCTCCCTCACCGGCATGCTCTCGCAGCTCTTTTTATATTTTTCGAAATGAATCGCAAATATAATCATCGCGAAAGCAAAGCGCAGCAACTGCGGTATCAGGCGGAGTGTTTTAAGGCTGATCAGCGTGAAACAGTCGTCTTCGCTGTTGTGAAACTGTGCGTTGATTTTACTGAGTCCAGTCGTCTTTTTCAATATTTTTTTAACATGGCGGTAGTTGTCCATGACAAAGTAAGCTCCGTAATTGACCTTCTCCTCGTCGGAATAATAGATCCTCCCCCCGAGACGTTCAGTTACCAGGAGAAAATCCTCACCCGCTTCCTTGAGTTTAAGCGCGCAGGAAATCCCCGCGATGCCGCCGCCGATAATGATGATTTTTTTGTGTTCCATAATTACCACCTTTCAGGAAGATCTACAAGCAGGTTGCCCCCACGGGGCACTCGCTGCATTTAAAATCATAGAGACATTTATTGAACGCCTTGATGAACGTGTCATCAATCAGCTTTTTATATTCATACATTTTGCTTAAATTGAGCGTATAGTAGACATGGGAGCCTTCCTTGCTTTCCTTGATTAAATCCATAATTTTCAGTATTTTCAAATGCTGCGACGCGGAAGGCTGCGAAATCCCCAGCATCCTGGAAACATCGTTTACACAGATGGCGTCCTCCATTTGCGAGGAAAGTATCTTTATAATCTTCAGCCTGTTTTTTTCGCCGAGCGTCTTATAAACCTGTGCAAGTTGTTCCGGTGCAGTCTTCATATATATAAAGATATAATAATACGTTTATATATCAAACGAATATACATCATCGTGGCCGGCTGTCCGATTTTATGCAACAAATCAGGCAGGAACGTTCCATACCTCTATCAATGTTCTAACAAAAAATGGTGAAATTACAATGCAGGAATCAGCTATAAGGGAATGACGATTAAAGTTACGGAATCTACTTTACAGTTCCCTGATATTCCCGTATCGTTGCGATAAGGAATTTCATTATTTTTTCAAAAAGACCGCCCAATTCGTCAATCGACTCATGCATGTGCTCCTGGAACCAGGTGTTCAGCGCCATGAAGGTCCCCCCCGCGATGAAGCATGCCAGATACCTGTTGATAGCATCATCGATCGCGGCCTTGTCCTCAATCTGTCTTTGAATAAGAGAAACATAAAATGAAAAACGTTCAAGGGTCCTGTATGCAAGATTGGCCTTTTGCAGCGCGATAAACACGGGTTCGTTTCGCTGCCAGATATAAAATAATTTTTTCATCATGGCATTGATTTCTCCCCCGTCACCCCCGAGCGTAATTTTCACGGTTTCAAAATACTCGTCGAATATTTCATCCATCTGCCGCAGCAAAATATCATCCATGCTTTGATAATTCCGGTAGAAAGTCTGGCGCGCGATACCTGCTTTTTCGGTCAATTCCTTGATGCTGATATCAGCATACTCCTTCTCCTCAAGCAATTCAAGAAGGGTTTCCACAAGAAAGGCCCGGGACCGTTTGTTACGTTTATCTTCCTTCATGACATTCCACATTTAAATGTATGAAAATAACAAAAAAAACACAAGTGGTTTTCTGCAATAATTGAGAATGTGAATATATGTAGCACTATATCATGGGTCATTCCTGTTACAAATTATAACATTCAGCAAAGAATTGTCCAGCAGCTTAAGTCACGTCTCACCTGCATGCCAGAACGCGGAAAAGGCGGGGATAGGCGGCCTCGCCTCTATTTATTTTTATCCCGGATGCCGGGTTTACGTCCGCTATATTACTAGTAATATAGCGGACGCCAGCGACATCTTTCTTAACTTGTGTCCCCCCTTCCCTGAAAACCTGCTACAGCGATTATTATGTTCCGGTCCTCTTTTACATCGTTACTTCACCCAGCGTTTCACATAAACATGCTCATTGAAGTCCTGATCATGTTCCCGCCATGTCACGTACACCATGGTTCAATCCGAAGCAATGCGTGGATGTGATACAAGGGAATCTGATCCGACATTAAGAGCGGAACCGGCCGCCACCCATGCTGTCCCATTGAAATATTTCAAGTCAATCCGGGAATTCGGGCTCGTAACTATTTCCCGTCATACCACATACGGTGTCGTTCCAACACATGCCATATCCTGGTGATCTGCTGGATTCACGGTATCAACAAACAGCTCCGCCACGCCGACCGGCTCGCGACGATCGGCCAGCTTGCCGCTGGCATTGCACACGAGATAAACGAGCCCCTCTCCGGCATCCTCGGCTTTGCCCGGCTGGCGCAGAAGGACTTGACGATATCGGGCCCGGCACAGCATGATATTGAAAAAATAACGCCACGCTGCATGCGCGGGAGATTGTCCGGAAGCTCCTTTTCTTCTCGCGGCTGATGCCGGCGCATTGATCGGGAATCGACCCCACTATTATTTTCAATAAAAATTTTTTTTCATTGAAATATTTCCGGGTATGCATTTCCATCTCCTTGCTGACACGGATTATTTCGACATGGCCCAGGGATAAATTTTTCTCATTATGCTTTTCGAGGAACATTGTAAAGTCCGCCGGCAACCACCTCGAAGATAGCCTTCCCCGGATATTGCCGTCGCGCCACCCGAAAGAGCCGCCCGACGGCGAAGGCTGCAGCAACCGCGCCCGCGTCATTCTCCGGCGGGGCGAGCGACGCGTCAGGGAGGGCGCCAGGATCCATGAAGGGATGGCATGACCTGAAAGATCTCTGATGGATATATCCGTCAGCGTCCCTCCGGAAAAGGATTGTATTCCAGCACGGTAAGCCATGTGGAGGCACAGAGCTTCAGGTATAAAACCCATGTCGCGGAAATGACTGATCCCGATGTGAATTATACACCCGTATGGTTATTTATAAGATACAATAAATTATTATTATTATTAAGGAGAATTGTATATGGAGTCAAAATCCTACAACCCGTTTCAAGTGGCACAGAACCAGTTTGACAGCGTTGCGGCGATGCTTGAACTGGAGGACGGGGTAAAAGAGCTCTTACGACAGCCCATGAGGGAATACCAGTTCACGATCCCGGTCCACATGGACGATGGCAGCATAAAGATATTCAAGGGATTCAGGATAATGCACAACGACGCCCGCGGCCCGGCAAAGGGCGGAATCCGTTTCCACCCGCTCGAGACGGCCGATACCGTGCGCGCGCTTTCAATGTGGATGACATGGAAATGCTCGGTGGTAGACATACCGCTGGGCGGCGGCAAAGGCGGGGTCGTATGCGACCCGCACCATCTCAGCGCCCGCGAGCAGGAACAGATATGCCGCGGCTGGATACGCCAGATCGCGCGGAATATCGGGCCCGTCCTCGATGTCCCTGCGCCTGATGTCATGACCAATGCCCAGCACATGCTGTGGATGCTTGACGAATTCGAGGTGCTGCACGGCGGGAAATACCCCGGCTTCATAACAGGCAAGCCCCTTGGTATGGGCGGATCGCTGGGCCGCACCGAAGCGACCGGATACGGCGTGATTTTTTCACTCAGGGAAGCGCTGCGCGAGCATGACATTGATCCGGCCAGCACAACGGCAAGCATGCAGGGATTCGGCAACGTAGCGCGGTATGCGGCAGAGCTCTATGGGCGCCTTGGCGGAAAGATCGTCTGTGTATCCTGCTGGGACCAGGCGGACAAGAAGTCTTACACCTACAGAAAAAAGAGCGGGGTCAACGTTAAAGAGCTGTTGGACATTACTGACAAATTCGGCGGAATTGACAAAAACAAGGCGCACGACCTGGGGTACGAACAGCTACAGGGAGACGCATGGATCGAGCAGGAAGTGGATATTCTTCTCCCCTGCGCGCTGGAAAACCAGATCAACAAGGACACCGTGGGAAAAATTCACTCCCGCGTCAAATTCATCGCGGAGGGTGCGAACGGGCCCACAACCCCGGAAGCCGACGAGGTGATCAAGAGCAGGAATATTTTCGTGGTTCCCGACTTCCTGGCCAATGCTGGCGGAGTAACATGCAGTTATTTCGAACAGGTCCAGTGCAACATGAACTATTTCTGGGAAAAACAGGAGGTCCTTGACAAACTTGACGCTAAAATGACATCGGCGTTCCTTGCCGTGAGTGAACTCGCACGCAGCAAAAAACTCTACATGCGGGATGCCGCTTATTTAATAGCCATCGACAGGGTCGCCAAAGCCGTCAAGGCAAGGGGATGGGTGTAGGACATACCGCGGAGGGCCCAGGGGAGATCACGATGCGTCCGATAAGGTTATAATCAATGACTGATTCAAATCAGCAAAACAACCAGATTATCAACACCTTGCGCGAACGCGCCAATGAGCTGAACTGTCTGTATCAGGTCGAGGAGATCCTTTCCCGGTCCGACAGTTCGCTCCCCGATATGTTCACGGCCATTATCGCCGTTATTCCCTCCGGATGGCAGTACCCCAAAATCTGCCAGTCACGGATCCTTTTCAGGGATACCGAGTATAAAAAAAATGATTACAAAACCACCGCATGGTCGGACAAGGCCGAAATCAGGGTGGCGGAGAAATCGGTCGGTTTTGTCGAAGTATCATATACCGAGGAGGTGCCGCCTTCCGAAGACGGCTATTTTCTTGAGAAAGAACGTCAACTGATCGCCACCATAGCCGACCGTATCGGCCAGACGGCCTCCCACCGGGAACTCGAAGAACTCCTCCGTGAATTTACAATCGCCGGCAGGGGCTTTACGGAAAAATCCAGCCCCGAATGGATGGTCATCACGGAACTGCTGCGCAGGACCGACGAAAACCTCTACCACCATATCGCGCGCAAAATGATTTACCACCTGTTCTGGAAAGGCGTCAAGGACCCGAACCTGCACCTTGACAGGTACAGCTTTGATGATACTCTCAATGGCGCAGAGAGCCGGACTGAAACAAACAGCCCCAGCTACAAGCAATCACGGAACCACTTGCTTGAGACAAACAACCATGTTTTTCAGGTCGCTTCAAGGTGCCTGAGTGAGCATGACATAATGTCCTGCATACAGAAATGGATCAATGAAAGCAAGACAGGTTTCCTGGCGAAAACGATCGGTTCGGGGAACGCCAGGCTTAGCGAAATCATCGATGCAATACAGCGTTATAAAACGATGACGGACAAAGACTCGTCACTGGCCCCATCAACCGAACAGTGGCTGCGCGTGTCGCTTATACGCAGGTTTTTCTCCGACAGCACCGATTACATCAATATCGCGAAACAGCACCTCGATATTAATGATTTCTTTGAGCTTACAACAAGAATAATCCACCATGCGGGGAGCAACGGGAAGCTGGGCGGGAAAACCGCGGGCCTTTTTATCGCAAAACACATACTTCTCAAGGCTAAGGAGAACAATGAATTCTTCAGCAACATACGCACCCCCGCAACCTGGTATGTAACCGCCGATTCGCTTGCTGAATTCCTTCGCTACAATGACCTCGAAGAGCTTAAGGAATTGAAGTACAAGGACCCTGAGCAAATACGCATTGAATACCCCACTATCATACAGCTTTTTAAAAACGCGCAGTTCCCTACCGAGATCAGGAAAGGACTCATGGTCGCCCTGGACGAATTTCAGGGAAAACCGATTATTGTCCGCAGCTCAAGCCTCCTGGAGGACAGGATAGGCACCGCATTTTCCGGCAAATACAAGAGCCTCTTTCTGGCAAACCAGGGGGACAGGGAAACGCGGTTCAACGCGCTCCTTGACGCCATTGCCGAGGTGTACGCCTCGCTCTACGCTCCCGACCCGGTGATTTACCGGGCGGAGAGGGGGCTTATAGACCTGAATGAGGAAATGGGCATAATGATACAGGAGGTTGTAGGAACAAGGGTCGGCGACTATTTCATGCCCGCGTTTGCAGGCATAGCCTTCAGCAACAACGAATTCAGATGGTCCCCCAGGCTAAAACGTGAGGACGGCCTGATACGCCTTGTGCCGGGCCTCGGCACGCGCGCCGTCGACCGGGTGAGCAATGATTACCCCGTCATGATTTCGCCCGGTCAGCCGGCTCTGAGAGTGAACATCAATCCCGACGAAATCCGCCATTATTCGCCGTCATACGTCGATGTAATAAACCTGGAAAAGAACTGCTTCGAAACGCTGCCGCTGGCAGAGCTATTAAAGGCAGCCGGAGACGATATACCCGCGGTCCACCAGATTGTATCGGTATACAGGGACGGGGACGGCAGCATACACCAGGCTTCACGGTTTGAGCTGAACTTCAAGAAAGACGACCTCGTCGCGACATTCGAAGGCATCATATCCCGCACGCCGTTCGTGAAACAGGTCCATTCCATCATCAAGGAATTGCAGGCGGGGTTCGGCATGCCGGTGGACATAGAGTTTGCCTGTGACGGGTCCAATTTCTACCTGCTCCAGTGCAGGCCGCAAAATTCCACAAGCGACATTGCGCCGAGCCCCATCCCGCATGATATACCGAAGGATAGAATCATTTTCACTGCCGACCGGTTTATTTCAAACGGAAAAATCAGGGACATCACGCATATTGTATGGATAAACCCGTCCAGGTACGGGACGCTTGCTAGCCGCACGGCCCTTGTGGAAGTGGGGCGCGTAGTGGGCAGGCTCAACATGATATTGCCTAAAAAACAATTTATACTCATGGGACCCGGCCGATGGGGCAGCAGGGGCGATATCAAGCTCGGCGTACAGGTAACCTATGCCGACATTTGCAATACAGCCGCGCTTATCGAGATTTCGACCAACAAGGGAGGCTACTCGCCCGAGCTTTCATTCGGCACCCACTTTTTCCAGGACCTAGTCGAAACCGGGATCCGGTACATACCTCTTTATCCCGAAGAAAAGGATATAACATACAACGAGCTGTTTTTTGCCAGTTCCGAGAACATGCTCCCGGACATACTGCCGGAATACGAACACCTTTCGGACGTAATTCGGGTTATTGACGTCCCCAAACGAACCGGCGGGCAGGTGCTGAAAATTCTTCTCAACGCCGATATAGGTAAGGCCCTGGCCTTTATTAATGAGACAAGCACCCGGGAGGACGCCGGTGTGAGAGAGCCGAAAGATGCCGAGCCGCAGTCCGACGATTTCTGGAGGTGGCGGATGCATATGGCGGAAGAGATTGCCGCGCAGATTCAACCCTCACGTTTTGGCGTGAAGTCAATGTACGTCATAGGATCGACGGTTAACGGGACTGCAGGCCCGGGCAGTGACATTGACCTTCTGATCCATTTCAAGGGCTCCCCGGAGCAGCGAGAAGACCTCCTGCTCTGGCTGGAGGGATGGAGTATGAGCCTTTCAGAGATGAACTTCCTTAAAACCGGGTATAGAACAGGGGGATTGCTCGATGTCCATATCATAACTGACGAGGATATCGAAGCAAAGACATCGTACGCCGTAAAGATAGGCGCCGCAACCGATCCCGCACGCTCACTGCGCATGAAAAGCGGTACCCTCTGATCATCAATAAACTCGTTGCAAAACGAGCAATCGTGTCGCGGTTGCCGCCGACGACGCGAACAACCGGGGCAGCATCACCTTTCCCGGCAACGCAGACGACACCAGCACCGCGACCCTGACGGATATCCCGGTACCCGGGACAAGGGCACTCTTAAGCGGCCCCGCCTTTTCATCTTCATGTCCTGAACCAGCCGGCGCTTTGCCGGAAATCAATTTTGAATTCCAGAGCCTGCCGGTCTTCCGTTTCTCCCGCTCACTTCTGCCCGATACCAAGAAGAATTATGACACGAGACATCAGAGCTTTTCAATCGTATCGAGAAACGCCGTCATGGGATGGGCTCCCACGAGCTCGAGTTTATCGTTGAAAATAATCTTCGGCACGCCGGTTACATGATGCTTTATCGCCAGGGGCATGAAGGCATTCGCATCTATCATGTCGGCCCTGATCCTGTCGCTCTCCATCGCCAGCCTGTGGGCGGTCGCCACGGCCGATGGGCATACCGGACAGGTGAGGTTCACGAAGACCTGGATGTGGACATCCTTCGATACCGCTTTCACCCGCCGGGCGATTTCATCCGGGAGGGGCTCCCTGGCGCCGGACAACTCGATTATCGCGCCGATGAAGGAGTTAATTTCGTATCCGCCGGGAAGGCCGAAAAACCTGATGCCCCGGTCGTTATCCCCTGCGTCAAGCAGGACAATTGCCGGTATCTTGTCAATTCCATAGCGCGCCGCCAGCGCGCCGTCGGCGACCAAATCATGGATTGCGAATGTGAGCCTGCCGCCAAGGGAGCCGATTTCCTCCACGAACTTCCGCGTATCGCTGCAAACCTGGCATTCAATCCCCTGCGTGAAATAGAGAAGACGCACCTCATCCTTCATGGTGTCGAGTATATCCTTTAATTGCTTCCGGACCTTGTCGTTAAAGAGAGCCATGGCGCGCCTCCTTATTCGGTTTTTTTAAGATAGTCGCATGCGGAAAGGGCCGCCTTCGCCCCCTCCCCTCCCGCTATTATGATCTGCTTGTACGGCACCGTGGTGACATCACCCGCGGCAAAGACGCCGGCTCTGCTTGTCCTGCACGCACAGTCCACCACTATCTCGCCGGCATCATTCATTTCAACGATATCCCTGGCAAAACCGCTGTTCGGCTCAAGACCTATTTCTATGAATATCCCCTCAGCGGCTACTTCCATAACCTCACCGGTCGCCGTATTTTCAAGAAGCACCGATGTCACGGCGTTTTCTCCCATTATTTCCCTCACCAGGCTTGTATACATAAAGCGGACGTTGCCGAACGCGGCCAGCTTGTCTGTAAGTATCGTATCCGCGGTCAGCCGGTCAAGGTTCTGGACCAGGATGACTTCCCCCGCGATGGCGGCAAGATCGATCGCGGCCTCCACTCCGGAGTTTCCACCGCCCACGACCACGACCCTCTTCCCCGCGAAGAGCGGTGCATCGCATATCGTGCAGTAGGCGACTCCGCGGCCGGTCAGCTTCCGCTCTCCGGGAACCCCCAGCTTTCTCCATGACTTGCCGGAAGCGATGATCAGAGTCCTCCCCCTGAAGCTTCGCGCGTCATCGAGCGTGATTGTTTTTATCGGCCCATCCTCGATCGATGCCACTCCTGCCCCTTCATCATAGCCGATGGTAAAGTACTGCACCTGCTCCCGGAACTTATCCACAAGATCCACGCCGTTTATGTGGCGATAGCCCATGTAGTTTTCAATGGCGGAGGTCTCCGACACCTGCCCCCCCACCTGCTTGACGATAATGGCGGTATCAGCACCCTTGCGCATGCAATAGACTGCGGCGGTCAAACCCGCAGGGCCGCCGCCGATGATGACAACATCATAGATTCGTTCCGGATCCAGGGACGTGGCGTTTTTTTCATGCAGGAAAGAAACCGCGTTGAGATTAAAATCCATTTCGATCCTCCTTGAAATGAGCATTGCTGCTTCAATTCGATTTCAGAAACCACCTCGGGGTTGCGTCAATGTCATAAAAAATAATTTCACTAACGCATATTGTCAAATATTTTATATACCATATGGCGTATGGACGCCATCATCATCGCCGCCCGGAACCGCCATCCCATGGCTCAGGCCCTGAGCAATAACCCCATCCATGCTGTCGAAGGCCCTGATGACCATGCCGTGATGTTGAGGCGACACCCCCCGGCGGAAACAATATCAGGGAATTCCACCCGTCACCGCCGATTGATGATCCCGGCCGGATAAATTATCACAGTAGTCCTTGACATTCATATTCTAATCGTTTACAACGATACATATACCATGCTGATTTTGTAATAATAATTATGAATCTGCAACGCCTAAAATGGATCATACTGCTTGTTTTTGTCACAATTTCAACCGTGCCACTGCTGTGCCTTGGCATTATTTTCTATATTAAAGGCCAGACATTAATTCGGGAAAATGTCGCGAGTCATTTTACTACTATCATTAACGGCAATTCTCATGTAATAAACCGTTTTATAAACGAACGTGAAGCGGACATGCGACTGATGGGAAAAGTGGTCCTTGAGGACAAGTATAACTATAACAGCGTTTATAACAGACTCCAGCGAATTATGGAGGCTTACGGCGTTTATCGTGCTATAATAATTTACGGCAACCAGGGGGATTTATTATTCAGGATAGAGTCAAAAAAAGATTCTATTGACAATAATATGCCCGATTTGAATAACACAGCCGCCCATAACATCAACGATTGTATTTTGCCCTGTTCCAGCAGATCATATGAAGGCAACTGTATAGCGCTTTCTATGCCAATAACCGACAAATCAAACACACCGCTCTACAGAATGATCGGAATTATTGATTTCAGCACGATAAATGATCATTTAAACAATGTAAGCTTTGGTGAAACCGGATATTTAACTCTTACAGACAAGGAAGGCCGTGTCATAAATCACAAGACCGGGAGATCACGGTTAAGAGCGGTGAGCATATCGGACAAAGTTAAATTGCTTAAACAAGGTGAATTAATATCTGGAGAATATATTGACGAAAAAGGAAACAGGTATTTTCAAGCGACAAAAAGCATTAATCGTTACGGCTGGCTCCTTACCGTTAAGCAGAATACAGATGAAATTCTATCAAGGGTGAATACGCTGCGCCTGTACCTGCTGCTGTTCATCGTGGCAAGCTTTGTAATCACAGGCGGGATCGGCTATGTTGCCGCGAACATGCTGATTAAAATGCTTCAGAAATCGTATGATCATGAAAAAGAGCTGGAGATGATGATTTTACAGAACGAAAAACTATCTTCCATGGGGGTGATAACATCAGGCATCGCCCACGAATTGAACAATCCCCTTGCTAACGCGCTCATCTATACGCAGCTATTGCATGAAAAACTGAGAGAACAATACCCCTCGGACGACCTATCATCAATGAGTATAGCCGTGGAAGAGCTTACACGGTGCGGCTCGATTATAAAAAACCTGATGAGCTTTTCCCGCCGCTCATCACTAGAATTGCAGGAAGTAGACATAAATGACGTGTTGAAGGGCCTGGTTAAAATGACCGAAAAATATTTCAGGGAAAACGGCATTTCGGTATCCGTTAATTTCCAGGAAGTACTGCCCAAAGCGCTGTGCAATGAGAGCATCGTTCACCAGGCGATCATGAACATGTTCACCAATGCCGTTGAAGCGATGAAAGGCGGAGGGACCTTGAAGATCAAGACCTGGTTTACCCCGATCACGAATATGGTAAAAATCGATATCCGGGACAGCGGAGCGGGAATACCACAATCAATAATCGGAAAGATATTTGATCCGTTCTTTTCCACAAAACCCAGCGGTGAAAGAACCGGGCTGGGACTCTATATTAGTTATGAAATGATAAGAAAAGCGGGAGGAAATATCCGCGTTATCAGCAGCGCCGTTGAGGACGGTGAAGTAAGCGGCATACACACGGGAACGACCTTTACCATTGAATTGCCTGTTGTGAAACAGGAAGGATAGCCCCGGGGAGAAGTAATATGAATAAAAGCATACTGATAGTCGAAGATGACGCGAGGCTCAGGGACGCCCTCTGCCAGATTACCGCAAAAGAAGGGTATCGGCCGGCCGCAGTGGAAAGCGGCGAAAAGGCCCTGGAGAAGGCGAGCGAACATGTCTTTGCGCTGGTAATATCGGACTTGAAGTTACCGGGAATTAGCGGCATGCAGGTATTGCAGTCCTTACGCTCTGCGGCACCGGATACGAGCGTCATCATCATTACCGCCTACGCGTCCGTTGATACCGCCGTTGAGGCCATGAAAAACGGCGCAGAGGATTATATCGTAAAACCGTTCAGCCTTGATGAAATACGCATCATTATCAACCGGGTCATGGAAAAAAGAGGGATAGTCATTGACAACGCCCTCCTGCGCGAACAGCTGAAAGAAAAATATTCTTTTGACAATATCATCGGCAACAGCGAGCCGATGATTGAAGTCTATAAAATGATAAATAAAGTGAAGGATACGAAGGCCACCGTGCTTGTTACCGGCGAAACAGGGACCGGGAAGGAGCTGATTGCCCGGGCCCTTCATTATAACGGGACGCGCCGTGAAAGACCGTTCATACCGGTCAACTGCTGCGCCTTGACGGACTCGCTCCTGGAGAGCCAGTTATTCGGCTTCGCGAAGGGGGCCTTTACCGGCGCGCTCAAGGACACGCCGGGGCTTT
>JAGNKX010000027.1 GCA_017999915.1 Spirochaetota bacterium | reverse complement strand
GATAATCTTATCAGCTTTCATAAAAGTCCTCCTCCTGACTGTTTTAAATGTGGTAATTTAATTTTCGTCAGTTAGAGGACTTTTTTATTGCATGAAAAATGTGCGAAAGATACTATACGTTATCCGGGTTCGGCTACGCCTGAGATGTTAAGTGAAACGGCCTCAGGATATTTTTTGCCCGCCTTCCTGGCGGGCTTATTTGATCAATAAATTCTATTTGACAAATTATACCATATTTGATATATTACTTAAATGAAATATTCTGTAATTATATTAGAAACAGCAAAGGATTTCTTAATAAATCTAGAAGTTAAATTACGAGCAAAGGCATTTAGAACTATTGAACTATTACAAGAATTTGGACCAGTTTTGAAAGAGCCACATACGAAAAAAGTAACTGGAACAAAGAATCTTTTTGAATTAAGAATTAAATTTGGCAATAATATATGTCGATTGTTTTATTTCCATCATGAACAGTATATTTATGTTATAACTTCTGGCTATATCAAAAAAGAGCAAAAATTAAATAAATCTGAAATTGATAAGGCCTTAAAACTTATGAAACTTTATATTGAGGCATAATATGAAAAAGATTAAATCATATAACTATAATGATCTTCTAAAAAATGAATTAAAAAACAAAGAATTTAAGAAAGAATATACTTCTCTTGAAGAAGAATTTAGCCTGGCAAAAGAAATTATTAATTTACGAAAAAGCTATAAGTTGACGCAAAAGCAATTAGCGGATAAAGTTGGAACTTCCCAGCCGGCAATAGCAAGAATCGAATCTGGTAATTATAAAAATATCTCTTTATCATTTTTACGAAGAGTTGCTAAAGCTCTGGACGCTGTTCCAGTAATACATTTAAAAAGAAAGACAGGGTTATAAAAACTCGCTTTTCGGCATCCGTGCCTCAAAGCGAATAAACTTTACTCTATTCGGCCGCTTCACTTAACAAGACGTAAGCCGCTCCGCTCCTCGCTCGCTAAGGCTCGCTGCGGTGCTCGGCACTCGCGCTTATCTCGCCGGTTTCAGCGCGGTTTTGGGGAGGTTAAAACACGCTTCACCGGCGAGGCGCTCGGGAACCCGCTTCGCGGGTTCGGCCATGTTTGAAATGTTATACGCCATTTTGCCCCGTTATTATTATAATTATTCTTGACAAATTCTTATAGCTGTATTACATATTATTACAGTAATATTGCAGGTAAATATCATGAGAGAAATATTAACAATTAGTGTCGATAAAGCACTTAAAAACAAGGTCGAAAGAGCCGCAAAGCGGTTGCGAGTTTCAAAAAGTGAATTAGTAAAAAAGGCTATTGAAAAATATATAGTGAAAGAAGAATTTGATGAATTAAGAAATCTTCTCATACCATATGCAGAAAAAGCCGGCTATTTTACCGATGAAGATGTATTTAAAGATATTTCATGAAAATTGTTTTTGATACTAATGTCATTTTATCTGCTTTAATTACTCAGGGTCTATCTTCACGAGTCTTGAATATATGTATTGATAAGCATCAATTATTTATATCTCCTTGGATAATCAATGAGGTTTTATCAAAATTAGATGTCAAAATGCATGTTTCCAAACCAGAAACTGAACGTGTAAGTTTATTTCTTGATAATATATTTAATAAAATTATTCCCCAAGGTGATTTACCTGGGTTATGTCGGGATAAAGATGATAATAATATCTTATTATTGGCCCAATATGTAAAAGCTAACATCATTATTACAGGTGATAATGATTTATTATCATTAAAAGAATATTTAAAAATAAAGATCATATCTCCACGTCAATTTATTGAAAAGTATTATAAACCTGAATAAGAGCGGGGCAAAACGTGCGTATAACAAAGCATAACCGCTCCGCTCCTCGCTCGCTAAGGCTCGCTGCGGTGCTGCTCGGCCTCGCGCTTTGCCCGCCAGCTACGGCGCGGTTTTGGGGAAGTTAAAACGCGCCTTGCTGGCGGGGCGCTTCGGCAACCTGGCTTCGCCAGGTTCGGCTACGCCTGAGATGTTAAGCGACATACGGCACAGCCTTAATGTTTTTCTTTTCGGTGGGTTCCGGCGTCCTGCCGGCCTGTACACTAAGAAAAGCCTTTTTTGAATATATTTTTTATGTCTATTCCGCTATTTAAATGATACTACATTTTTTTCTGCTTTGCAATTTTTTAAACTCCTGCTGTGAGCAACATGCAATGCATGCTTCTCGGTATCTTCAGCGCTATGGAGAGGTACTACTACAGAGGTATCTCCCTTACCTTCATGTCTGGGTCCTGCACCAATACAATGTATTGAATATACTGAATATTCTCTAAACTTGTATACGGCAAATGCATTGTCGGTTACAATGAAAATAGCCAGAAAAATTATTATTGCCGAGATGAAGAATGTCAGAATAAATAATTTTTTCACTTCTATTACCTCATATTAAAAATCAAGGAATCTTGGCCAACTATAATCAGCACCTGCTCCCTCTCATGTAAATTATAAAAAAGGGACATGTCAACAGGAAAAGTCCTGGACATTGGCCTAGAAATTTATTGAAATTACTGCAACTTTCTTGATGATCATGCGAAATCAATTAGAACAGAAAAGATCAGTACAGTATTCGTATATTTTTAATTTGCCCGCTTTCGTTTACAATACATTGTGCGGAGAGATTATTGTATTAGAATCGGACAAACTGATTATAAAACTTTTGAGGTTGCTATGAAACCCACATTTTACACTTTAATAGCTATTTTTTTGTTTTTCCACTCAATAGCCTATTCGGCTGATAGCTCTCAAATTACCAACATCAAGGCCGAGTATAATACAATTACTAATATATTTTTAAAATCAGATAAAGAAAGCGATCCGAATATATCGACTTGTGAAATACGCCAGAGTGCAATGCCCATAACGTTTCTCGTGTACAACAAGGTAACTTTTTACCGGGAGCTTTACATTATAGACCCGACAAAACCGGATAATGACGTTAATGAAAATCAGCGTCTTCGCAAATCTATATGTTATTACCAATTTGGAGGAAAATTATCAGAAAAATCACGAGTATATTATGAAGAATTCTTTTATTCGACAGATGGGAAGGTTCTTTTTTATTATGCAAAGGAAAGTGATGGCAATATTTTTAAAAAGTCAAATTACAAATGGGAGAAAGAGATGCGGTATTATTTCTATAAAGATAAAGTCATTCGTATTCAAGAAGGAGGTATCGTCAATGATAGCCCTGATGTTAAAAACAACGATATGGTCAAAGTGATTTTGGATAAGGGCAAATTTATGTATGATCTTGGGCAGAGAATTAATTTTCGCCCGATTCGTAATTGAATTATTGCCGCTTGTTTTTTGTAAACAGTGAAGATAAATACTAATTTATTGCGAGGGGCTGCCTAACCTTAAATAACGCGGCATAGCCGCTCCGCTCCCCGGGCCGGCTTAGACAGGCCTGCGATGCTCCGCACTCGCGCTTATCCCTCCGGCTGCGGCCCGGTTTTGCAGTGCCAAAACCCCTACATTCAATCATGGATTGGCATCGGGATTTTAGTTCCGCCCGTCGACAGCATGTCAAGATTTGTGCGGAACCTGCGGAGCGCCCGACAATGCCGAATAGTCAAAACAGGCTTATCACCGTTAGGACCGCCACACCCGCCAGGAAGAGCCATACCGCAGGAGCCCACCGGAGGGTCCACCGCTCGCCCCGCTTCACCCCTTGGAGAACGATGAGCTGGGAGAGCACGAAGGGAATGGACAGGAAGATGAAATACATAACGGCGATCATGGCCTCGCCGCGGAGAGAATACCCGTAGAGGGGGACCAGTGCCAGGGAAAAAATAAGGGCGACCCAATGCACCTTCGACAGGACCATCGGAAGCGCCGTGGCGCCCGGGACGCGCGGCGTCTCCTTCCTGAGTGCGACGTAATTCCCGATCGATACCGCCGTGCCGTCCATAAACACGATGGCCGTGCAGGCGATTCCCAGGAGCTGGCCCGCAAGCATATACACATTATCGAAGAGAAACTGGATGCCCGGTAGAAATCCGATGATGAAGCCGGCTGCCGCGGAGGCCATGGCCCGCCAGGCCGACCCGAATGCCCCGAGGGACCGCGAGGGCTCCTTCCGAAAAAACGAGAACGCGATCATGGCGATGAACAGGGCCATGGCGATCAGGTAAAAGACTGCAGGAGTCCCGGTGATCAGGTCGAAGCCCCGGTAGGTGGAGAGTTTTTTCGTGGAACATCCCACCACGTCGACATAGGGAAGAACAAACGAAAAGATAAAAAGGCAATACACTAGGCGGAGCAGGTGGGGCCGCGCCGCTTTCACTCTGCCGGTGGATAGTTTTTCTGATTTCATGGTCACACCCTCCAGTTACATGGTAAAGAGAATGTCAGACACCAGGTTGAATACCGGGCTGGCAATCAGATCCTTCGAGGCTGATCCGCTTTTCAGCGAATAGTCGGTGCCGCTGATCAGTGCGAAAACGCGCCTGAGCCGCTCCCGGGGGAAGGTTTCCGTATAGCGCCAGAACTTCTCCCTGTTCTTGCTGTACACGCCGGCCCTGGTCATCGCTTCCTCGGGCGGCACCCCGCTCCCTACCAGCGCGTAATACGTCTCGATCATTTCGGCCTGGCGCGTGATCAGGTAGAGGATCCTGAGGTCCGGCGTCTCGTCCTCCTTGACCTTCTTGCACAGACCGAGGGCCTTCGGGTCCTTCCGGAACAGGGCGTCGACAAAATCGAACACCGAGGCGTCCTTCACGTCGTCAACGCAGTTCTTCACCAGGTCGGCATCGACCAGCCCCGTCTTCCCGGAGTACCTTATCATGTCGATGGCGTCGTCGATCTTCTTGATGTCGTTGCCGGTACGCTCCACGAGAAGCTCCGCCGCCCGGTCGTCTATCTCGAGGCCGAGCTTCCGTATGGCCGCCGTGATGTAGGCGTGGATATCGCTGTCGAAATAGCGCCAGAACTGCACCACCTTGAACCGATCCAGCACCGGGGCCATGAAGGCCGGCGGCCTGACTTCCCGCGTCGTCAGGATCAGGATCGATTGCCCCGGTATTTCCCGGACCATCTCCTGGAACACGCTCCCGTGCCGGGCGGCAGACAGGCTGTCGATGTTATACATGACGCACACCCGCTTGGAGGAAAAAAGCGGCGTCGACAGGATGAACTCGGCACCGGCAAGGAATTCATCGTTTTCGACATGGAACCTGCCGGCGGCATGGGACCGCTCAACGGGATCGTCAAAGGCCATCACCATGATGCGGTTGATGATCTTGTCCTTGTCCCCCTCTTCCTCGCCGAGGAAAAGATAGCGCTGCTCCAGCCGGTCGCCGTCGAGCTCCCGCTTGAATTGTTTCGCGTTCGGATACTTGGTGGTCATGGCTGTTTTCCCTCGCCGCGTATCTTTATCGTGTCACCGGGCTTTCCCTTTTCGATCTCGGTCATCTGGTCGGTGTACCATCCGGTGACTGTCTTGGAGGTGATCCGCTTCGCCATCTCGTCCAGAACGTATTCCGACACCCGGGATTCCCTTTCGATAGGCTGTTCCAGGTCCGAATAGACCCTGAAGGCCTGGATCGCCGGCTCGGAAAAGATGACCCTGTTACGTTTGAGGTTCACCAGGCGCACGTCGGCGGTCATCCATATCCGCTTGCGCACGGCCCGGCCGATGGCGTCAAAGGAAACATTCTGTATCATGTATTTCGTGATGAGCACTTCCAGGCGCAGGTCGGCCTGCGCGTCATCGGGATCGATGCCGAGTCTTCCGTCAAGGCTTACAGCGGCCTTGATCCTGTTCAGGAGTCGGGACGAAAGTGCGTCAACGCCGGTGCCGTTCACCGGGGCCATGACAAAGAGGCGGTTCGCGCTGCGCGGCACCACCGGTTCGCCCTCAAAACTGGAGATAATCTTCCCGGTCATAGTCTCATCGTCGCGTACCTCGGCGGTACATCCTGCGACGGCGGCCATCATGAGCAACAGAAGCCAGCCCTTCATTTTCTTCATTATTTTAATAGCTTTCACCTGATTAGAACGGTCAGGGGAGGAATACTATCCTTATTTTTTATTTTTTTTAAAAAACCGCTAAACTTTTCCACGGTCGCTGCCGAATATAATATTAATCATTTTACACTCTTATGGTCTTCCATTGATACATTTAGGGCGGTCATTAGAAGACCTTTCGCAACAAATGGGATAGTAATACTATCCCATTTTTTATGTTTCGCTGAATATGCAATCCCCGGGCGCTCATTCAAGCACCCTGATGGTTTCCGTGACCGTGTATATGGTTTCAACGTATTCCCTGGCCGGCCGGTCCCAGTAGTAGACGGACCTTTCCGCGTTCGTTCGGACCCGGTGGATCACATCTTCGCTGTTCTGCCTGAAGAACTGGAGTGCCCGGTCCATGGCGTCGTAAAAGGCCCATGAATTGAAGTCGGTAAAGAGAAAGCCGTTCCCCTTGATCTCGTTGCCCTGCACCTGGACGGGGAAGACCGTGTCCCGGAGACCGCCGGTGGCCCGGGCCACCACCAGGTTTCCCGCGGCAAAGGCCTCGAGCTGCGATATTCCCCCCGGCTCGTGCATCGACGGCATGAGGAAGAGGTCCGACGCCAGCAGGGGCGCCGTTATATCCTGGAAGCCGAGGGAGACGTTCACCATGTCGGGATAATACTGCCCCAGGAGGTAGAGACCGTGGGCTATCTCCTCGCCCCGCCGGTCGCCGGAAGACACAGCGCCGCCGATGACGCCCTGGAACTTCAGGTTCTTGAATATCCCCTCTGATGCCTCAAGGAGGAGCTGGTACCCTTTCTGCTCCGATACGCGGTGTATATAGGAAAAGAGCACAATGTCCGGGTCCACCTTCAGCCCCCGGGCGCACTGGAGGTAGAGCTTGTTGCGCAGGCGCATCAGCATGGCTTGCCGCGATTTGTCGGCGACCGCCTCGACGCCGTTCTGGCCCCCGAGGAGCTCCGGATACCTCTCCTCGAGCTTGGCGCGGAGGGCGTCGTCCGACTTGACATGCTCCGCGAAGAGCGGGTACGCCCCGGCAACGAAGCGCGAAGCCTCGAATCTCTTGATCAGGTTGACCTTGAAGTCGCTGCCGATGGCGTTGCTGATGCCGATGACGTTTTTTAAAATCCGCTCCAGGCCGTCGCAGGCGTACTCGATCTGCCGCGCGTACGACGGGCTCACGGTGATGACGCGGTCCGCGAAGCGTATTCCCGCGGCCATGCAGTTGAGCCGCTCCGGGTACACGGGATCGCAGAAGTCCCCGGCGTTCCACGTGGGAAGGTTGAAGAGGTTGAACAGGTCAAAGCCGTTCTCCATCCGGTGGTAGGCGTCGAAGTACTGCCACCCCCCGTTGTGGACGATATGCAGGAAGGTGTTTCTCCCGAAGGCCGGACTGTTCAGGTAAAAGTGGTCGCACTTGACGATGCCGTTGAAGATCCCGGCGTAGGCGTCGTTGGTGAAGGTATAGCTCGGGTTCAGGTTGAAGGCGGTGATCACCTCGACACAGGCCCGGGAGAAGGCCACCCGGCGCCTGATCTTCTCGACCGACGTGACCCCCCAGTAGAGGCCGTCGAAAAACTCGTGATGGTCCAGGAGGTAGTAGTGGATCCCCTCCACATCGGCGTGGTGCACGCCCACCTGGTAATCGTCCCCCATGATCTTGAAGGAGACGTTAACGCCGGTGTAGGTCAGGTTGTACTTTTTCGCGGCATCCTGCATCTTCCGCACCGACTTGTCGTCGCCGTGCCTGTAGTAGCCCGATATGACGAAGACCTCCTCGCCGAGCTTCACCAGCTCCCGGGGCAATTCGTACACGACGTTTGCGAGGCCGCCGCTCTTGGAGAAGGGCTCCGCCTCGGCGGACATGAAGACCAGGGCGCCCCGCCGGTTGTGCTCGATCAGGTCCCTGCCGATGGCGGCCAGGGCCAGGTCCGTGTCCAGGGACATCTTCCGGGCGTACTCAAGGGCGGTACGGCCGTTGAGGATGCCGCTCCTCACCAGGTAGAAGGCCCCTCTTTTCAGGCCCAGGTCGATCATATCGCGGTGTTCTTTGAAAAACACCGGCACCAGGTGCTCCTTGATGAAGGCGGTGATTGCCTCGTAGGTCCCGCAATTCTTCGCCATTTCCTCATAGGCGAAATTGCTCTGTATCTGCTGCACATTGGACATCTGGCAGAGCCTGAAGAAGGAATCCCTCAGGAAGTCGTGGTAGTATTCGGCCGGGTCAACCGGTTCCAGCCTCAGGAGCTTCACCCGCTCGGTGAAGGAGACCACGGTGTTAACGTGTGATATGGCGAGCTCCCGTCCCGTGTAGTAGTTATAATGGCCCGTCAGGTTCGAGTAGAGGGGATCGCTCAGGCGGTAGCACCGGTCCCGCGGTATCGGCAGGACCGGGCTGTCGAACTGGAGGGATGCGTTCTGGTTCGCGTCGGCGAAATTGAACACACCGAGCCAGATCTCCTCTCCCACGAACTTCGCCGCGGCCGCCACCATGGTGTTGTTGGCCCAGATGAGATATCCCTTTCCCCGCTCCTCGCGGTGGAACCTGTACCACTCGCCGTAGAAGGGCTGCAGGCTCCGGTGCGCCGCGTACTCGAACTGGTTCCAGTTGACGTAGATGTTGTCCAGGTAGACCTTCCATCCCTCGCCCTCGGCGCTCCCCTCGTAGTCCATGATGGCGCTGCTCATGAAGCAGGTGAGTCCCACGGCGGCGCGGAGGCCCCGGTGCCCGAAGGTGTTGAGGGCCCTGCGCTCGTCGTGGTTTCCCAGGATACCCAGCATCTCAGTCCCCTCCGGGAGGGCGGATGGGAAGTAGCTGTCGTAGATATGGTATATCTCGCGCACGTCCGTCTTCCCGTGGATGATGTTCTCGCAGATCTTGAAGAGCGAGGAGTTGTACGGAATGAGGCCCGTGCGGGTGAGGAAGCGCTCGTGGCCCCAGTAGCATTCCGCCACGTTGATGAAGAACTCTTTCTTCAGCTGCCTCATCTTCTTCTCCACGTTCAGCATGAGGAAGAAATGGAGCGGCACGGCGATGAGGTCCCGGCAGGCGGAGTCGTAGTACCCGGTCGTGACGTAATGGTCGTCCTCGCGGTCGTTGACGATGATGGTCCCCTCCACCATCTCCGCGAGCTCCCGCTTCCGCTCGAACACGAAGGGGAAGTTGTTCTTCTTCATCATGATGGGGACGGCGTGGGCCGAGTCGAACCGTATCCCGTCTATATCGAACCGCTCGACAAGGGAGGTGATGGAATCCGAGAGCCACTCCCACACCTCGAACATGCGGTAATTCAGCAGCTTGCCGTCGTTCCAGGAGCCGTAGCGCCCGTCCGTGGAGGCGCGCACCACCAGGTTCCCGCCGTCGTCGTAGGTCCTGACCGCGAAGGCGTCGGACAGGTGATCGCTGGAGCGATTGATGTGGGGGATGATATCCACGATGACCTTGATATCCATGCGGTGGCATTTCCCGATGAGCTCCTTCAGCTCCTCTTCACCGCCCAGGGCCGGCTCGATGTCGACCAGGCTCATGGGCGAGAAGGGCGACGGCGATGTGGCGTTCGGGGCCCAGTCATCGTGGTTGCGCCCCCGCTTCTGCACACCCAGAAGGTAGATCGTGGTCACGCTGTACGTCTTCTTGATGTCCTCCAGGTGCGCCGTGACGTCGGCGAACCTGCCCAGGCGTATCACCTCGCCGTTCTCGTTGTAGACCAGGCCCGGGTGGCCGTTCCCGTCGGTCCAGTAGGTCCTGGTATGGCCGTGGATATCCGCAAAAATTTCGAGGATGATCTCGCCCCTGATGTCCGGCATGGCGTTGATCCTTCCCGACAGGCCCGGCAGGGTCACCCAGGCGGCGTTCTTTCTCTTCTTCAAAATCACGGTAAAATCATAATGACCGTACCGGTCAAAGATGTATTCCGCCGCGTACTGCTCCCCGCCCTCGTGGACCAGGGGTATCTCGATACAATCGATGTCCTTCTCGAGGAAGATATTCTCGCCGGTGCTGTTCCGGTAGATCCGCAGGTGGTACATGACCGGGGCGCCCGGTATTTCAAAGGTGAAGCGGTAGGCCTGTCCCACCGGGACATTGGCAAAGCGCGTGGCCAGGGGCGCGTCGAACTCCTTGGGCGCGAATATCCTCTCCAGGACGATGTTCGCCCTGTTCCTGATTTCGTGGATGTCGTGGCCCGACGCCGCCACCAGGAGCCGCACGATCTCGCGGAGGGAGGCGGCATCTCCGGCCATCTTGTATCGGCGGGCCAGGCGCTCCAGGGACTTCACCGCCTCCAGGTTCCGCTCGTAGTGGAAGTTCAATATGTCGCCGTGAACCCGGGCGTCCAGCTCGCGCAGGTACTTGGCCCGGCTCGCCTCGCTGAACTTCCGGACCCGCTTCTCGACGACCTCCCCCGGGGCCTCCTCGATCTCGAACTGCTGGGCATTCCGCAGGGTCTCGTCCACCAGGAAATTCAGGGAGCGGGACACCGCCGGCGGATATACCACCGAGTGGTTGTAACCGGTCTGGATGGCCCGCTCCTCGATCATGAGGAGGAGCTTGAAGGCGCCGAAGAGCTTCACTCCGGCGCCGCGCTTCTGCTCCGCCGTGAGGGCGTCGAAGATTTTCAGGCCCAGGTAAATGGTTGGGATTTCGGTCCAGGGCGGCCCCTGCCCCACGTGGGATATCACCGTGGTCTCGGGGGAGATATGGAATATGGTGGGAACGCCCGGCAATTCCTTCACGATGACGAAGCGCCGCGCCATGATGGTATCAAAGTCCGCCTCGGCCGTCGCCCGGTGCGCGAAGACGAAGGAAGTGATGAGCCGCGATGAGAGACGGATGTCGCTCATGAGCCGTCCGCGCACGGTCTGGTCCCCCTTCGAGACGATATCGAAGGCGCTGTTGCGCATGTCGATGAAGCGCTCCCGGTACAGCTCCACGGGCTCCCCGGCGCGGATGCTCCCCACCACGTCGCGGTCGAGGTAAAACTCGTAGCAGCGGTTTTCCGCAAAGGCCCTGGCTATATGCTCCTTGACTATTTTGTCGGTAATAAGGTGCTCGTCGGTGATGCGGAAGCGGCAGAGGCTGCTGGCGATGACTGGTTCCACGTATCGATACCTCGAAGGAATATGTCGCAATGAAAGCGCTGTCTCGAATCCTCGTCTTCATTGTAGTGCCATCGAACCGCCCGTCAATACAAAAAATGATTCAGCGGTGAGAGTCAGCTTCCTCATGTAAGACAAAACCCGACAGGTGATTCGTTTCCAATCCTACCACAATAAAGGACTCCCTCCACTTTACCATTCCGCCGGGGTATGGTACGTTATGTATACTGTTACGGGCGACCATGACAGCCATTGAGTATCAGTCGATGGAAAGATCTGTCCATCGACTATATCATATACGCCCGTGCCGCAGCCGCGATACCCAGGGAGGTTTTTCGATGATAATTAAATGGATCGGTAATGCAGGCATTCTCTTTCTGATCATCGCAGCCGGATGCGTCCGGCAGGCCAGAGTCACCACCGATGACATCCAGGACGCCATGACCTTTTCCGAGGGACTGGCTGGATACGAAATTAAGGGAAAATGGGGATTCGCGGACCGTCACGGCAGGGTGGCGGTGCCCCCGCAGTTCGCCCTGGTATCCCCCTTTTCCCAGGGCCTGGCTGCGGTGAAGCTTGTCGCCATGTGGGGATATATCAGCCGGAGCGGCCGCATGGAGATCAATCCCCGGTTCGACGAAGCCCGGGACTTTTCCGAGGACCTGGCAGCGGTGCGGGTGAAGGGATCCTGGGGCTTCATCAACCGGCGCGGGGACTTCGCCATTGCGCCGCAATTCGAAGGGGCCCGGTCCTTTTCCGAGGGCCGCGCCGCCGTGATGATCGGCGGCAGATGGGGCTTCATACAAAAGAAGGGAAAGATAGAAATAAACCCGACCTACCGCGATACCGGGGACTTCTGCGCAGGTCTCGCGCCGGTGCGGACCGATAAGAGCGACGATGCCTGGGGATATATCAACCAGCGGAACGCTATGATCATACAGCCTCAATTCGACGGAGCGGGCAACTTCGACAGGGACACGGGCCTGGCGCCGGTGAAGATCGACACCCTCTGGGGCTACATCGGCAAGAACGGCAAAAACGCGATCAATCCACAGTTCCAGGCGGCGGACCCGTTCTACCGCGGCCGCGCGGCCGTGAAGAAGGACGGGCTGTGGGGCTACCTTGATCACAAGGGCGGCTTTGCCGTACAGAACCGGTTCTCCTTCGCCGATGATTTTCACGACGACCTGGTCCTCGTGGTGGAGGACGGCCGGGGCGGCTTCATCGATAGGGACGGAAAGCGGACAGGGGCCCTGCGCGACCTCAGGACCGCGGTGAGAAACACGAACGACCCGGTCCGGCCGAAAGGGCCCACAACATCGGGACCGTCGGGTATCGACGAGATAAAGCTGAACATCCTCATGGCAGGGGTGCTGAGGCACCAGGGTAAGGCTGACCAGGCGCGGGAATATCTGCGAAAGGCAGTGAACCTTCTCGATGATGAAATCGGCAAAAGCCACGGCAGGAGGGCCTACCTGTTCAAGGCCCAGGTCCTCTGCGGCCTCGGTGACTTTGACGGCGCCATGGCCGTAACAGACGAATACGCCGGCCGCCACCCGAACACCGGCGAGGAGAGCATGATGCGGGCACTGGTGACGGCTGCCCGGAAGGGACCCGGAGCCACTGTCAATGGACACCTCACCGAGGCGCTCTCGCGGGGCGTCGCCGCCATGAACGACCGGGACTTCTGGTTCTTCGTGGAAAAATCCGGCGTCTTCGACACCTATGTGAAAAGCGGCGACCTGAGGGTGCTCATCTCCCTGAAGGGAAAGACGCTGCTCCCGGAGGGCCGGAAAAAACAGCCGCGCTCCGGGGGAAGCGACCACGGCGAGTCAAAGTGGGATTCCTCCATATGGTTCCTCTACCTTTTCGTCGGCGAGGATTACATGTGGATCCTCGAGACCGTGCTGGAACTGACCGAGCACATGGTGCACTTTATCGGGTTCATGTCGGAGATCCTGGAACCGATCTGCTATGTCATGGCCGCCATCATCGTGTTGCAGAACGCCCGCGTGAAGGCTGAAAACCGGGGATGCGGCGTGAAACTCACCTGGACCTGGGCCCAGATCATATTCGGCGGCCCCGTGGGATTGACCGGCTTCTGGGTCAATCCACAGGAGGACTGCGGCAGCGCCAAGAAATGCTATCCGCCGGACCACCTGAAAATCAACATAGACACGTCGAAACCCGTGCCGGCGAGCGCCACTGCGAAGCTCACGGCGTCAAAGGTCGACTTCCCGGCCCAGTACAGGTTCCGCTTCGAATTCGAGGGCCACGCCCCCCGGGAGACCGAGTGGCTCGGAAGCAACGAATTCGAGTACCCGGTGCAAAAATTCATGAAGGGCGACAATGTGAAAACCACTGTCTTCGTCATGGCGCGCAACTCGAGGACAGGACAGGTCTCCGCCGACGGTCCCGAAAAAATAACCTACGTAACGGTCAAGGACCCGGATCCCTACATAGAGAAGATCACCGGCTTCGATTATGATCCGAGGGACGACGAAATCCCCTGCAACCTCGACGACACGGTGACGATCCGCGCCAGGGGAGGCCGCTGTTCCAGCGGCGAGGGAGAGCTCTGGATGTTCCAGCCCTTCCTGAACAACGTGCAGAAAGGGAGCAACTTCCCCCGGGAGGGGAACACGGTGAAATGGAACCCGAAATCGAACTGCGGCACGGCGGGCCTGCGCTACAAGCCCGGGGACAAGCTCAAATTCCGCGTCTATGCCCGCTGCCGCAACCATGAGCAGTTCTCAACCGACGGTGTCTTCACCAAGGAATTCACCATCTCGGAGAACCAGGGGAATTAATGCCGAATCTCTGCAATATGATCCCCGCGGCCACGGCGAGGTTGAGCGAGTCGATGGCGCCGCTCATCGGCACATGGACCGCCTCGTCGCACAGGGCGGCGAGGTCCCCGGAGAGGCCGGACCCTTCGCTGCCCAGGAGCACGGCCCGGCGCCGCGCCACGGGGCACGCGTCAAAGGCGGCGCTTGAAGGGTCCGTGACCGCCGCATAGACCCGGCACCGGGCGACGCGCTTTAGCGCCTGGACGACTTCCCCCATGTCCTCAGCCTCGATGACCGGAACCGAGAAGACGCTCCCCGCGGATACGCGGATCACGCGCCTGCTGAAGGGATCGGCCGAGGCCGATGCAATGACCGCGCCGTACCCGAAGGCATGGGCGCTCCTCACGATGCTGCCGAGGTTTTCCCCTGAGGCGCAGCGGTCGACACAGACGATGCCGAGGGGACACTCCACGGATAACGTTGAAATGAATTCATTGGCGGCAAGAGCCGCGGGCCTGCGGGCCGCGGCCATGATGCCCCGGTGGAACCCGTACCCGGCGACCCGCTCCATGACATCGCGGCCGACGCCGTAGACCGGAATGCGGACTTGGTCCGCCAGGGGCCCCGCATGGCGGCCGTTTTCACAGAGGACGGACAGGACATCAAAACCGGCGGCGACGCACCGCTCCACGCAGTGATGTCCCTCGACGATCATGATCCCCTCGGATCTTAAATCACGGTCCCGCACGTTGCGGAAAACGTCCAGGCGGGAGTCATCGATCGACGTAATGGGATCTCCCATCATCCCGTCGCACTAGAAACTCCGATTGGCCATGGCCTGGGGACACATATCAGCCAGCCTGTTCCCGGCCGAATTCATGTCCTCAAAGGCCAGGGGATTATTTTCGCCCATGAGCGAAGTGGCGGTGACGAATTTCACGAGCTGCCCGCGGATATCCCCGCAGTCCGCTCTCTTCAGTTTTCCGCATTCGGCCGTGCATTTTTTAACGAAGTTCTCCTCATGCTCCGAGAGCTTTTGATCAGCGAAGGTAAACACTGACATGGCCAGAAACCCGGCGATGGCTATGCCGGTCATCAGCAAGGATGATTTCATTGATTTTTCTCCTATGGTGTTATTATAATTCCGCAATCAGATATAAACCCACATGCCCCAAGGTCTGCAGGAACCTTTTCCCCGATCGATCACTTCGTCTCCTTCCAGATCCGCAGCGACTGCCGGTAGAAATCGAAGGGAGGCGGCGTCGGCTCGCTCTTCTTGATGAGGATCTTCCGGGCCCATCGCCGCTCCGTGAATTCGCAGATATCCTTCACGTTGCGGCCGGAGAGGCCCTCGCTACGCTCGCCCAGGTGGGAGCACTCATCCCCGTCCAGGTGCTTGGCGTAGTTCCCGAATATGGCGGACCGTTCAGCCGCGTTCGGCAGGGGAAAAAGGATCGTCTGGTCGAAGCGGCTTATCAGTGCGTGGTCCAGGTCGTCCTTCCGGTTGGTGGCCCCGATGGTGATGGTCGTCGCGGCCGAATCGATGCCGTCGAGACGCCGCAGGAGCACCGACAGGACCTGGCGCGTGGCCTCGAACATGTTCTGGTCCCGGGAGCCGGCCAGGGAATCGATCTCGTCCAGGAAGATGATGGCGCCCCCCATGTCCTCGCAGGCGTCGAAGACCTGGGACAGGTTCTGGGAGGACTGGCCGTACCACTTCGACATGATCGATTCCACGGGCACGTAGACCAGGGGGAGCTCAGACTCCCCGGCGATGATCCGCGCCGCCGTGGTCTTGCCCACGCCGGGAGCGCCGTCGAAGAGGATGGCCCGGGGGCGGTTCGACTCGAAGATTTTCCGCGTCATCCGGGCGATGGAATCGTACATGTCGGGATTCTTCAGGGGAAGGATGATCGACTCCCGTATCTTCCGCTTCACCTCGTCGTACCCGGCGATGTAGTCCCAGCCCAGGTCCTTGTCCGGCTCCACGATGGAGGCCCCCAGCATCCGCAGGCGGTGCGCCGGGTCCTGCCGGACCGCGGCGCGGGCGTGCTGGAAGAGCTCGATGACCATGTTCACCTCTTCCTGGGAGAGGTTCCCCTTCTTGGTTATCTCCACCTTGGAAGACGTGGAAAGCACGAAGAACTCCACCTTGATATTGTCCAGTATGTTCTCGGTCTTGAAGATGTTCCTGTTAAGGGCCTGGAAGGCGTAGTAGCCGCTGTCGAAGGAGTGGACCCGCACGTGGGTGAGATACTTCTTCACCACCAGGAGGAAGTCCACCAGCACGGGGGAGGTTATGGGATGGGTCCCGAAGGCGATAAGGGTGGCGCCCTTCTCGAAGGATATCCGGGGCGGGGCCAGGTCCCCGGCGTCCCCCTTGTCGTAATAGGAGAGGAGCTCCTTCTCGATCTGCTCCTTCATCTTGTCATAGGGTATGAGAATCTCTTCAGGTTTGTTCAATGGTTTCCTCGGGTGTAATTATTCCCTGCATTCCCCCCTCCCTTGATGGGAGGGGCCGGGGGAGGGTGTCCTTTCATCTAGTCACCCCCACCCCACCCTCCCCCCTCAAGGGGGAGGGAATTTAGCATCATCGTGCCATCGGGTTCATCACCGGCTTCTTCTTCCCCCCGATCTTTTTCACCGCCACGATGACGAGCCTGCTCACGCAGAAATAGACTATCATGCCTATGATGATACCGGCCGCGGCATAGGCGGCCCCCTCCACGGTGACCGGCAGGCCGGGGATAAAATTGCTCAGCGTGGACCGGGCGATGTCGAGATCGACATTCTGGATGAACACGATAAACTTTTTATACGAGGGCGCGTTCTGCAGCTCTTTCAGGGCCGCGGCGAGCTGGTTGTACCGCTCCAGGTCGCCGGCTATCTTCTGGCCCGTCTTGAACACCGCCGGGTCCTTCGAATTCAGGAGGTGCTGGCTGTACTGGTAGAGGCTCTTCCCGGTCTCCTTCGCGATCTCCCGGTACTTCTCGATGTTGCGCGCCGCCTCGTCCGCGTGGCCGCCGAGGCGCTGGATGTACTGGGCGCAGAACTGGGGAAACTGGGCCAGGGCCACGGCCCCCAGGGCCGCGCAGATCCGGTCCAGGAGGGAATCGACGAACCTGACCGGGGCGAGGAGTATCGCGTTTCTATCAAGCATGATCCAACCCCCTTGTTGTTCCGCGTAAATCCATCAGCGCTTCATCTTCTCCGAATCCATCACGCAGGTGGAGAGGATCCCTCCCCTGACGTTGTACACGGTCCTGACCATGAGATACTTCGGCTCCAGGCAGCGGTACAGGTCGTTGTAGATCCTGTTGGTCGCGGCTTCCTGGTAGATGCCGACGTTACGAAAGGATACGAAATAGTATTTTAGGGATTTCAATTCAACGAGCTTGGTACCGGGAATATAAACGACAATGATCCTGCCGATATCGGGAAGCCCTGAAAAGGGGCAGACCGCGCTGAACTCGTCTGTTTCGTAGGTGATCTCCTGGGGATTTCCCCCATAATCGATGGTTTCCAGGAAATCCGCCCGGATGCCGGTTTCATCTTCAAATTCGAATATTTTGCCTTCGGCAACGGCCATGGTTGGTACCCCGCGCGATTGTTTGTGCCACCGGGACGGCGCGTCGGACCCTCAGCCCATCCCTATCCTGCTTTTAGTATTGATATCGGTCCGAAGCTGGGAAATCAAGGAAAAAATATCCCCCTGCGGAGCTGATATCCATAAATAAAAAATAACGAACGTTCGCTCTTTTTTTCTTGACTAATTATACCCTCACCCATATATTAGTTTTATAGAATAGCTCATTAGGTTATTCTACAGCCCCTTCCCTCGATGGGATACCAACGCATTCGACACCTACTGTGCCTGCGCTGGCATCAACCCCATCCCGGGAACGCGGTACAGGGGAGGGTGATTCAACCGCCTGACACAATCAGCAGTAATTCACCCCCACCTGACCTCCCCCATCAAGGGGGAGGAATAATCAGGAAACACCCCGGAGGCAATTATGGATTTCGGAATATCAGACAAAATGAAAACCATTCTCGCGATGATTGATGAATTCGTCGACAAGGAGCTTATCCCCCTGGAGCAGGAGTACCTTACCGCGGAGTTCCGCGACATGGTCCCCGCCCTGGCGGAAAAAAGAAAAATGGTTAAGCAGATGGAGCTCTGGGGCCCCCAGATCCCCAGGGACCTGGGCGGCATGGGACTCACCCTGGTCGAGCACGGCCTGGTGTCGGAATCGCTGGGGCGCTCTCCCCTGGGACACTACGTGTTCGGGTGCCAGGCCCCGGACGCGGGGAACATCGAGATCCTCCACCTCCATGGCACCAAAGAGCAGAAGGAGCAGTACCTGAAGCCCCTGGCCGCGGGCGATATCCGGAGCTGCTTTTCCATGACCGAGGTGGACATGCCCGGTTCGAACCCGGTCATGCTGGAGACCACGGCGGTGAAGGACGGCGGCGACTACGTCATCAACGGCCACAAGTGGTACACCTCCAGCGCCGACGGATCGAAGTTCGCCATCGTCATGGCGGTTACGAATCCTGACGCACCAGCCTACCAGCAGGCGAGCATGATCATCGTGCCCACCGACGCCCCCGGCTACAACCTGGTGCGGAACATACCGGTCATGGGCCACAGCGGCAGCGACTACGCGAGCCACGGCGAGATCCTCTACCAGAACTGCCGGGTGCCGCAGAAGAACCTCCTCGGGAAAGAGGGGATGGGCTTCGTTATCGCCCAGGACCGCCTGGGCCCGGGCAGGATCCACCACTGCATGCGCTGGATCGGCATCTGCAACCGCTCCTTCGACCTGATGTGCCGCCGCGCGTCGGAGCGGAAGATCACGGCCGACGGCAAGACCCTGGCCACCCGGCAGACCGTGCAGAACTGGGTGTCCGAGTCCGCCGCCGAGATCCAGGCCGCCCGCCTCATGACCCTGAACGCGGCGTGGCGCATCGACAACCTGGGCGCCAAGGAGGCCCGGGACGACATAGCCCTGATCAAGTTCGTGGTGGCCAACACCATGCAGCACGTCATCGACCGGGCCCTCCAGGTCCACGGCGGCCTCGGCATGACCGACGACACGATCCTGGCCTACTTCTTCCGCCACGAGCGGGCCGCGCGGATCTACGACGGCGCCGACGAGGTGCACAAGTCCTCTTTTGCCAAGCGCTATCTCAGGAAATACGAAAAGCCGCGATGACATTACATAGAATGACAAAGGGTGGCTAAAAGCAGCGCCGGCATAATGGCGCACCGGAACCATAGGGCAATCATAGAACAGAACAGGAGCGGACAATGGACATCAACGACATCAAGAAGGTACTCATCATCGGCGGCGGCACCATGGGAACGCAGATCAGCATCCCCTGCGCCCTGAGCGGATACGCCGTCGTCATCTACGACATCAAGGAGGAGGTGCTGCAGAAATCCCTCCGGACAATTCCGAAATTCCTGGCCGGCTTCGTGGCCTTCAAAAAGATAACCCAGGAAGAGGCCGACGCTGCCGTGGCCCGCATCAGCACCTCCACCAATCTCGAGGAAGCGGCCAGGGACGCGGACATCGTGAGCGAATCGGTGCCGGAAGACCCGGAGCTCAAGAAGAAGATCTTCGCCCAGCTCAACACGCTCTGCCCGGAGCGGACGATCTTCACCACCAACACGTCGACGCTCCTTCCCTCCATGATCGCGGAGGCCACCGGCAGGCCGGGGAAGTTCCTGGCCTACCACTTCCACGACATACGCATGACCAACGTGGTGGACATCATGCCCCACCCGGGCACGGCGCCGGAGACCGTGGCCCTGGTCAGGGCCTTCGCGGAGAAGACCGGGCAGCTCCCCATCATGCTCACCAAGGAGAACCACGGCTACGTGTTCAACGCCATGATCTCCGCCCTCTTCTTCGCGGCCCAGACCCTGGCCTCGCGGGAGGTCGCGTCGGTGGAGGACATCGACCGGGCCTGGATGGGCGTCACCCACATGCTGATGGGGCCCTTCGCCATCATGGACAGCATCGGCACGGACACGGTCTACCACATCACCAACTACTGGGCACAGCGCACGAAGGACAAGCAGTCCGTCAGGAACGCGGAGTTCATGAAAAAAGTCGTGGACGAAGGGCGACTGGGCCAGAAGGTCAAGAAGGGGTTCTACGATTATCCCAACCCGGCCTTCAGCAAGCCCGATTTTCTCAAGGGCAGCAAATAATAACATGGAGTGTGTATTGCAATGAAAATCGATTTCAACCTGACCGGTAAAACAGCCCTGGTGTCCGGCGCGAGCCGCGGCATCGGCGAATCGATAGCGAAGACCCTGGCGGCCCACGGCGCGGAGGTAATCCTCACAAGCCGCAAGATCGAAGGACTTACCGCGGTGGAAAAGGAAATTATCGCTGCCGGAGGCAAGGCAATTTCCATCGCCTGCCACAACGGGAAGATGGACGAGATCGCGAACCTCTTCAAGGAGATAGAGAGCCGCTATGGCAGGCTGGACATCCTGGTGAACAACGCCGCCACGAACTTCTATTTCGGCGACGTTCTGAACGCCAACGAGGCTGCCTGGGACAAGACCATGGAGGTAAACCTGAAGGGATACTTCTTCATGAGCCAGTTCGCGGCGAAGCTGATGGTGAAGTCCGGCGGCGGAGCTATCGTGAACGTGGGGTCCATCAACGGGATCAGGCCTGCCCTCATGCAGGGCGTCTATTCCATCACCAAGGCCGGGGTCATAGCCATGACCAAGTCCTTCGCCAAGGAGCTCGCCCCCTTCAAGGTGCGGGTCAACGCCCTCCTGCCGGGCCTTACCAGGACGAAATTTTCCTCAGTCATGACGGAGAACGAGGAGCTGATGGACAAGGTGCTGCTACCGATGATCCCGATGCGCCGGGCCGGCGAACCGGAGGAGATGGCCGGGGCGGTCCTGTACCTCGTATCGGACGCGTCGTCCTTCACGACCGGGGCGACCATCGTGGTGGATGGCGGCGCGCTGGCGTAAGTTAGATCCTCACCACTAACCCATTCACGATTTCCCCCTGTCCTTACGACCTCACCCCCCACCCCCCTCTCCTTAACAAGGAGAGGGGGAACCTGGCAATCTCATTGAATGCAGCGGCTCCCTGTAGTATCGGGTTTAAACCCGGCAATACAGAAAGCCGCCACTATCTGAACCGGCTTGGGAATGGAAGGCGCTTAAGCCGGAAAAACAGCCTATGGCGTATTAATTTCATCAAACGAGATAACGCAGTTGCGGCTTTTCCTTTTACCGTGGTACAGCGCCATGTCGGCTCTCTTTATTATCTTGTCAACGCTATCCCCTGCGCCCGCCACAGACACGCCAAATGTCAATGTCACCTTTATCGGCTCGTGAACGCCTTCATATTCGTAGCTGCGGGCTTCCACGGTCTTTCGTATGCGTTCGGTCAGTATCAACGCGGATTCCATGCTTGTCCCGGGCAATAACAGCAGAAATTCCTCTCCCCCCCACCTGGCGACGGTATCATAGGTCCTGACGGATTTGCGCAGGTCTTCCGTTACCGACTTCAGCAGGTAGTCGCCGCAGTCATGCCCGTATATGTCATTGATATTTTTAAAAAAATCGATATCAGCGCTGACTATGGCAAATTCAAGGCCGGTTCTCTTGTACTGCTCGTACTCCTGCTCGATTTTTTTCTCCATGTATCGCCGGTTGTAAAGACCCGTGAGGCTGTCGGTCATCGATATCAGCTCCAGCTCCCTGTGCCGCCTGGTTTTGGATATGGTGCTTGCGATCAGGTAATAGGCAAAGAAAATCAAGATGGTTGACAGCACCAGCGTTATGAAATCCGAAAGCAGATATTCTTTCTGCAAGGCATAACAGGTCAGCAATACGAACGACAACACCGGGAAAAGCGTGAAGCTTAAATTTTGCTGTGTTAAGATTTCGATGGCATCCTTAACAGGCGACCTCATGTATCGCCTTATCAACGGCAGAGCCATCGCCTCCAGCAGCAGACCGGCCAAAATAAAAGTCTGTGGTATCGCCGGCGATAAAAAATGGTCTATATAAGTGAATACGAGGAATGTAAGCTGGGTTAAAGAAAATATCATGAAAAAAATAAAAAATTTAGCGTGAAAGGATTCTTTAAAAATCAGCACGCATGGGAGCAGATATAATAAGCCCACAAGGTAGCTGGCCAGCAGAGGATCAAGGTTCAGCAGGTATAGCAGCGGACGCAGCACATAGGTTGCGATCCACGTAAGGACAAAAACCAGGATCTGGAACCCGTATGACCTTCCGGGTGTTAAAAAAATATAGAGTAATATGATATTTACAACCAGGAATACGGTTCTGGTTATAAAAAACATGTTCATCACATGGTCTAGCATCACTTCACCGAATATCCCAAGTCAGAACAGGTTTTCACCCTGCCCCTGCGGGCGGGGTGGATTGCCAATAATAATTTCCGGAAAATTTTTCCGGATAGGGCGTCAACCAATGAGACGCAACGGGTTTATCCAAACCAGAGTGGAAGAGGGTACGCATTATTTCAACTGAAAAAGCGGATGTTTATTTGAGCATCCCGCTCACGTCCGGGGCGGGTATCCTCACTACATCGATGGCCATCATTTTTCTCGGCGCTCCTGGCTTTAAGTCGAACTTTTTAAGATCAACGGCCTTCCAGGCCGTATTCTCATATGTCTTGAAATAAAGCACCCTGTTGGTCATATCCTTGGTTATGACCCACTGCGCGTAACCATAAATGGTGACGAGGGGCACAGGGTTTTCCTTTATAACGCCTTTCGGTATATCCACTATATTGAGAAGGTGCTCCGAAAGGTTCACCGCTTCTTCCGCGTTCTTCGGCGCAAGCGCGGCGTCCTTGGCAATGGCTATTCTGACGAACCGCGACGGGGGGGTCCAGTCGCCCGGAAGCCCCAGCATGCCGCTGCCCACGCCGGTAGACTCGATTTTCACTCCGGATAGATTTTTGGGCCTCCTGTCGTTGCGGTCCAGGTGCACGTAGTTCCTCAGGTTGGTCATCTGCCAGTCAAAGCTCGGGCGGTTGGTCATGACGCCGATGGGGTTGTCATAGATATTCGCGTTTCCCCTGATGAATTCTATGACGATGCTTTTTCCGGAGATATCGCTTATCGCCACATGCAGGCCCATGTCTTTTATCTTCTTACTAGTGCCGGCGTAAACATTCACCGTGGTCATGGCGGCCTTTACCTCGTCAACAGTCGAAAAGCATCCAAGCACCCACGTGCTGAAATTATCCAGGTTGATGAATTTTCCCGGCACGGCCCGCTGATACTCGGCTCCGGTGTACATGAGCGCGCTCAGCGAGAGGCCCTTTTCGTTGAAACCGTCCACGAAAGCGTCTTTCATGCCGAAGGCGTTTATGCCCAGAAACCCGTATCGTGTCGTAAAGCGTATCCCCGGGACGCCTCCGGCGTCTTTGTTTTCCACATATACGCCGGCTGGCACGACGACGATTTCCGATTTAAGGGCAACCGGAAATTCCATCGACCGGCCGTTCACAACAGTATTGTCTTTTGCTTTCAGGATGAAATTTGTACAGGGAAGCGCCGCGGTCTGAAACGCGAAGCAGAGGGCGCATATAATCATGGGAATTCTATACATGTTGTTTTCTCCTCAACTATATTCCAAGAAAAGGCGTCGCACCACGCACCGATCCGGGCATTATGATGGCCCCCGTTTAATCCAGCGTGGCACAGGGAACAGGTTTTTTCAACAGAAAAAGCTCCCCACCGGCGGTGTTACCATCTATCTATTAGCTGACTCGTAACGGCTCCTCAACAGGATGGGCCCTCACCCACAGGAGCATGGGCCCTGCAGGGCGCTTCCACAAAAAACTCGGCATGCCTTCCGTCATGCCGAGCTTCTGAATTCGTTTTGTGAGGAATTATAAAATACCCCGGAGCAGAGCTCCGGGGTTTGCGCGCGCTGCGATCAATCCCCCGTGTCCCCGGCATACATCTCTTCGATTTCCTTGGCGTACTTTTCGGAAATGGCCTTCCTCTTCACCTTCTGGGTGGGAGTAAGCTCCCCTGTCTGCTGGGTCCATTCGGCCTTGATAAGGGTGAACTTTCGGATCTGCTCGACGCGGGAAAACTGCTTCGTGTTCTCATCAATTTCCTTGCGCATCATATCAAGCACCCGGGGATTCGTCAGCAGCTCGGCTGAATCCTTGTAGTCGATGCCCTGCTGTTTTGCCCATGCCTCGAGCTCGACGAAAGCCGGGACCACGAGGGCGGACAGGAATTTCCGCTTGTCGCCGATAATCCCGACCTGCTCGATAAAGCGCGAGGTCTTGAGGCTGTTCTCGATATTCTGGGGCGATATGTTCTTTCCGCCGGCGGTGATGATGATGTCCTTGATGCGGCCCGTAATTTTCAGGCATCCGTCCTCATCTATGGCGCCGATGTCGCCCGTTCTGAAGAAACCGTCGCTGGTCATAACTTCCCTGGTCGCCGCTTCGTTCTTGTAATACCCCGCCATGACCTGGGGCCCCTTGATGAGGATTTCACCGTCATCGGCGATCTTAACGATGGTGTCCTTGATGGCCTGTCCCGTGGTGCCGGGTTTAATTAGCCAGGGCCTGTTGAAGTTGGTGACCGGGGTCGTTTCCGTAAGACCGAAACCCTCAAGGATTTTCAGACCCATTCCGATGAAGAATTCACAGTCGGCGACGGAAAGGGGGGCGCCGCCGGAAATGGCGAAACGCAGGCGGTCCATGCCAAGAGTTGCCTTCAGCTTGGAAAAGACAAGCTTGTCGGCAATTTTGTATTTGAAGCTTCTCCCGGGAATGTCGCGGCACACATTGGGAAGGTTCTTTCTCGCCTGATTGACGGCGAAGTTGAATATCTTCTGTTTTGACGCGGGAGCATTGGAAACTTTTGCCAGAATCCCGGCGTGAATTTTTTCGTATATCCTCGGTACGCAGATGATAAGGGTGGGACGCACTTCCGTGAAGTTTTCCATGATGGTGGAAATATCCACGGCAAAGGCGGTCTTGGCGCCCATGATAATCGCCCCGTGGAAACCCGCGGTCCTTTCGAGTGAATGCGAAAGCGGAAGAAAGGAAAGATACACATCATCGGGACCGAGAAGGTCCTTGCCGGTTTTCCTGTCTCTCATCCCATAGAGCGTGTTCTTTACATTGGAGACGAAGTTGCTGTGAGTTAGCATTACCCCCTTGGGATTGCCGGTCGTTCCCGATGTATAGATCAGGGTGGATAGATCATTGGGCTGGATGCTCTTGATCCTGTCGTCGAAGAGGGAGGGATTCGCCTGGGCCTCGCCCGCCTTCAGTGCTTCGGAAAGAAGGGTCACTCCCTCCGGTTTGTCGCTCACGTCATCAAAAACGATTATCTCCCTGAGAAGGGGCAGTTTATCCCTGACGCTTAACACCTTGTCCATGTGGCTCTTGCCGCCCACCAGGCAGATCTTCGAATCGGAATTTTCAATGATGTATTCCGCTTCCTCCGCGGAATTGGTGGCGTAAATGTCGGCGTCCGCCGCGCCGATTGACGTGATGGCATGGGCGGCCATGTGCCATTCATAACGGTTCGGCGAGAAAAGAGCCACCTTGTCGCCCTTTTCGATGCCTTTCGAAAGAAGATAGTACGCCAGATTGCGCACCATTGCGTTCATTTCTTTCCAGGAAATATCGACATAGGCGCCGCCTTTTTTATAGGCGGCGTAAGCCTTATCTCCCAGCTTCTCCGCCTGGTTCTGGAATATCCCGGCAATAGAAGTTTCCGGATAGTTGCTCATGAACTGCCTCCTGTGTTTTATTGTTTATCAATCACTGTTGTCCCAGACATATACCCAGGGACACGACTAAACACTATAAAGGAAAATACAGCATCACCGGTACCGCCGGATGAGACAGGTGGCAGTTAACATGAAGCAACTCAAGGCCATGATTAAAGGAAAAGACCGGACAGTGAACTTATAATTCTTGCCCTGAATCCGCCGCTAGGTCGCGCGGCGGGCCGAAATTGAGAATTATTTCGATTATTGTGCAAAGAACCATGCTCGATGAATAATTAAACAGCGATCGGCAATATTATCAACTAAAAAAAATGAATTATGGAAAATAGTGATCGAAAAAAACTCGGGGCCCTCTTCCTCCGAAAACAACCGTCATCCGAAATATGGGCCAAGGGCCGGTGAGGTCAGAACTTCACCGTCTGGTCTTCGGCGACCTTAAAGGCCGTCTTGCAGTCGGGGCACCGGTAGGAGCCCGGCTTCTTGATGCGGATCAGGGACTTGCATTTTTTACATTCGACGATGATGGAGCCGAAGGCCGAGCCCGCGGCGGGCTCCACCGGCCGCTTCGCCGGCTCCTGGCTCTTCACGGTGAACTCCCTGTTGCAGTGGGGGCAGAGATAGTCCCCGTCGCGGCTCACGCGCATCAGGGACTTGCAGTTGGCGCATTCCACGATCCGCGCCCGCTGCTGTATCCCCGGCGGCGCAGGCTCCGGTCCCGGGGCGTCGGTTTCGGGCCCGATCTCCGGCTTCTCCTCGGGCTTCGGCGGCGGGGCCGGTTCCTCCAGGGGCTCCATGGAATCAACGGGCCCGATCGTGACCTCTTCCGCCGGCGCCGCGGGCGGCTCTTCCTTCAGTCCTTTTTTCCGCAGCTCCATCTGGCGGTCCATCACCTGGACCGCCTCGGCGCGGTCCTTTGCGATACGAAAGACCTTGTCAAAACCGAGAAGGGTATAGAGCGACATGATCTCATCGGGCATGTTGAAGATGACGAAAAAGCCGTTCGTCTCGTAAATCTTCCTCTGCAAAAAGAGAAGCAGCCCGATCCCCTCGGAGCTGACATATTCAAGCTTGCCCGAATCGAAAAGGATGAAGACTATGTTCCGCGCCAGGAGCTTGTTGATGTAATCCTCAAAGCCGGGGCTGGAAACGCTGTCCAGGGGCCCGTCTATCTCAACTATCGCCCCTCGGCCGTTGAACATTTCCGTATGATTGATAACCACGTTGTCACTCCTTGTCATCGGCAGGGATCGGATCCTTTATCTCACGCCGCTGGTGAAAGGGCGTTGCGGCCACGGCGTCTCCGCCGGAAGATTCCTCGGGGATGCTCATAAGCTCGACGACGACTGGCTCCTCATCCCCGGCCCTCTCCTGCTCGGCCGGCGGGACAGACATGTCGTAAAAACCGCTCTCCTGACCGAAAGCGTGCGGGGTCTCGACGGCCCCCCCGGCCAGGGCCCGCTTCTGGATGCTCCGGTAACGGACCATGACGACCAGCGTCACCAGGAGTGAAACGGCGAAGGCCACCGACAGGGATATGAGCAGGATCCCCACGCTCCGCTCGGCATGGGCGGCGAGAAAGGTAAAGACCCTGTCCTTTCCGATGATGAAGCATACAGCCCCCACCGGTTTCTTCCTGCCGTACACTGCCCTGCTCGCGAGCCACCCGGTAGAATCGATGTTGGGATAAAAATAGCGCTTCAGGAGCATGCGGTACTGGCGCTCGAAGGGCGCCCGCTTCGTTACGATGTTATAATCGGTAAAAAAAACGTTTCTGCTTTTCTGGATAACGGGAAACAGGATCAGGTCCATGTTGTACGCCAGCTCGTCGCCGGCCAGGTTCCCTTTCAGGCGTTCCATCGTGGCCGGGTCGGAATGGGCTATCACCCTGCCGTCCCTGAGGACGAAAAACGCCTCCTTGATCGACCGCTGCCCGATCTTTTCCTGGAATAGGAACTGCAGGCGATCGAACTTCTTGGTCCGGTAGCACATTTCAGCCATGGTGCCGAAGGCCTCGGCAACGGGCATGGCATAGGAGCGGGTGTTCGTTTCGATCGTGGCAATGCTGCTCCTGCCGATGTAATAAAAATAGGCGAGGCTCGTCCCGGCCGCAATGATTGCCTCCACGATGAAAAGCATGATAAAAATGCCCACCGGAAAAATCATTTTAGCCGGCTTTTTTATAACGAGTGGAGAAGCGGAACGGCTTCCTCCCTCGTGGATATCTTTTTCCGTCATATTCTTCAACCTGTTTATACTTTTTATATATCGGAGTCTCAGGGGCTATTTTTCAATAAAAAAAGCTTGTCAAGATCGCGTCAGGTTTAATCATTTCAACCTGTCAGTGCAGGAGAGCCGCCAATGGCGCCGGGGACCGGCGGATTAGAACCGCACCGGGGCGCTGGCAGTGTAACAGTATGCAGAATAATTCAATCACCACCATGGAGCTTCTTGAAGTCTGGGACTGGGAAACGGGCCTGCCCACGGGAGACTCAGTCGCCCGCGACGTCGCCCACCGTGACGGCGTTCCCCACGAAGCGGTCCACCTCTGGATCCTCCGCGACGTCCACATGCAGCCGGAAATGCTCTTCCAGCTCCGGGCCCCTCACAAGGAAAACTATCCCAACTGCCTGGACATCACGGTGGGCGGCCATGTCCCCTACGGCTTCGCCGGCAACAAGATCGTCAAGGAAGCGCGGGAGGAGGTGGGGATCACCCCCGACAAAAAAAACCTGACCGACCTCGGATGGTACCGCTACGAGGAGCGGACCGGCCCTCTCTTCCAGAGGGAGCTGCAGCACGTCTACATCCTCCGCGACGACCGCGATCTCTTCCAGTACCGTTTTCCCGACGGCGAGGTGACGGGTATTTTCGCGGTGGGCCTCGGCGACCTGAAGACGATACTGGCCGGCGACAGCGCCATCGAGGTGCTCGGCTTCAACGGCAGGGAGCCGGTGAGGAAAAAAGTCGGCCGGGCCGATTTCCATCCCCAGCTCTTCCACATCTCGATGGCGCCCTACATGCGGGTCATAATCGGCGCGGCGGAGGAGCTGGCCGCCGGAGTCACGGTGACCGTGAAAATGCCCGAGCTGTAATACCGGGGCCCCGGCCGGGGGCGGCGTACCAGACCATGAAAGAAATAACGTACCACGAATCATTATCCATTGACGACCGCGTCTATATCGACGTGCGATCCCCCCTGGAGTTTGCGGAAGATCACATCAGCGGCTCGATCAACATCCCCCTCTTCGGCGACGACGAGCGGAAGGAGGTGGGCACCATCTACCGCATGGCCGGCAGGGACACCGCCATCGAGCGCGGCACCGAGATCGTCGGGGAAAAGCTCCGGGAACTGGTGAAGTCGTTTCTGCCGTACCGTGAAAGGAGCATCGTGCTCCTGTGCGCCCGCGGCGGCATGCGCTCCCGATCGCTGGGATCCCTCCTTGATTCACTGGGCCTGCGCGTATTCAAGCTGGACCACGGGTACAAGGGCTACCGGCGCCATGTCCTGGAGCGGCTGAAAATCATAACCGCGCCGGCGACCCTTTTCGTCCTGCAAGGACTCACCGGATCCGGCAAGACCGATATCATCAGGAACTTCCCCTGGTCCATCGATTTGGAAGAGATGGCCGGCCATCGCAGCTCCGTGTTCGGAAGCATCGGTATCGTGCAGAAGAGCCAGAAGCGCTTCGAGAGCCTCCTCCTGGACCGTTTGCGCGACCTTCAGGGCGCCCCTTATTGTCTCATCGAAGGGGAGTCGCGTAAGATCGGGGACCTGCACATCCCGGAAACGCTCTACGGGCTGATGGCGGTATCGCCGGTGATCTATCTTGACACGCCCATGGAGCGGCGCGTGGACATCATCTTCGACGAGTATCATCCCCACTGCGACGACAGGAACATTCCGGCCATCGTGGAAAGCCTCTTTCCGAAACTGGGCCGCGGCACCGTCGATCACCTGCTGGAACTGTACAGGGCGGGCCACATCAGGGAGTTCATACGGATCATGCTCGAAAAGTATTACGATCCCCTCTACCGTCATTCGCTCCAGCGCAAAGAATTCATCGCAACGGTTCACAATACATCAACGGCCGGCGCAATCGATGAGCTGAAGGAGCGCATGGCGGCCTATTGTTCGCAGCACAAGGACCCGGCCCACCTGTAAATCCCCCTGCCGCAGAGCCGTTCTTCCGGTATCACAAGGAGGGACATAATGACACTCCGTCAGTTCCATGACGGAGCGCGTGCCATAAAATAAAAAAATATTTTACTTAATTGACAATTACAGAGGCCCTTTCCATTAATTATCAATTGATCCACATACACAATATGTTCACCCGGCGGGGTGTTGCAACTTCAAAAAAAACCATTTTAACTGGAAAATGGTTTACTTATGTCAAATTTATTATACATTGGATGTATAAGCAAAAATTACTCCGAGGAGATTGTGATATGAAGAAAGTGTCATTGTCGATCATAGCGATATCCATTCTGCTGATTGGCTGCGGCAGCACCCAGTACCGGGATGCGTCAAAAGACAAAGGCTCCATGGAGTGGGGTCCGCGGGAAATAAAGACCACGGTCAACAAGATGGTCGGCTCACTGTACAACTACCTGAAAGCCGATTGGAAACAGCCGGCGCTGATCAAAGTACAGCGGATAAAGAACGACACGGCGGACCATATCGACACGAAGATGCTTGCGGACGAAATGGTCACCAGCCTCATCCAGATGAGGATCCAGTTCATCGAGGAATCATACACGAAAGAATCCATCAGCGAGATGGAGAAAGGGATGACCGGCCTCATCGATCCCGACAGCGCCATACCGGCGGGCAACCTCAGATCGCCCAACTTTTTCCTCTTCGGCAATATCAATGAAAATGTCCGCTATGTCAACGGCAAAAAAGTCCAGTACCTGACGGTGACCCTTTCCATGAAGGAGCTGAAAACGGGGCTCACGCGGTGGCAGGACAGGCAGGAATTCCTAAAAGCCACGACAACCGACCGGATCGACTTTTAAGACAAGAGACATACCAATGAAACGAACATTAACCACACTTGCCGTATTGTTCGTCATCGTGATCACGGCATCCTGCGCCAAGGATTACCGCCAGGTGATCAACGCGCCGGAAGAAGCGTTCTACAAGGGACAGGAGTATGAAGCGGCGAAAATGCTCCTTCCCTATGTGAACAAGTCGGGAAAGGACCAACTCCTGTTCATGATGGAAGCAGGCTATCTTCTCCACATGGCCGGCAAATACGAGGACAGCAATAAGGTGTTATTAAAGGCCGCGAGCATCGCCAAGATTAAACCGATCAGCGTTTCCCAGGAGGTCGGAGCGCTCATAACGGACCAGACCGTGACGAACTACCGCGGCGAGGACTTCGAAAAGGTCCTCGTCCACATGTTCCTGGGGATCAACTTTCTTATGCTGAAGCAGTATGACGACGCGGCGGTGGAATTCAAGGCCGTCAATAACGAGCTGCAGAAGATCAAGACGGAGAACGGCCAGGCGCGGTACAAGCAGAACATCATGGCCAAGTACCTCACCGCCCTCGCCCATGAGCAGCGCTTCGTAGCGGGCAACAGCGAAGATGACCGGGAATACGCGGAGGTGGAATACAAGCAGATCCTGCAGCTCAAACCGGATCTGGCAATGGCCCGTGACGGCCTGGCCCTGCTCAAGCAGAACACTTCCGGCAACACCGGCGAGCTGGTGGTGATATTCCAGGCGGGCCGCAGCCCCATCAAGGTATCCCGGGGCAAGCTCCTGGAAGATCCCGGCATGAACTCGGCGGTGAACGTCGCCCTGAGCGCGCAGAGCCTGGCCGCGGGCGTAACCGCCTCATCGATCCTGACCACCGTGGGCCTGGCGGAAAACCCCATACCGAAGTTTAAAATCCGCTCCAACAAGGTCAAGAACCTGAGGGTGGCCGTTCTGGGCCAGCAGATCACCACGGATTCCCTTGAAAATATCGAGTACACGGCCATGAAGAACATGGAGGACAATTACGGGCGTCTCCAGGCAAAGGTCGCCGGATCGATCATCGTGAAAGCGGTCATCGCAGCAGCCGCGGGCGTCGCGGCCAGTGAAGCGACCCGGCACCTCTCCGACGGCAACAGCGGTCTCTCGGCGCTGGTGGGCCTCCTGGTCGGCGCCGGCACAGGGACGGCCCTCTTCGCCACCATCAGGCCGGACCTGCGCTGCTGGCACACCCTTCCCGCAAACCTCCAGCTGGGAAGGATGCGCCTCGGGCCGGGCAAGTACACGGCCAGGGTCCAGTATATCGGCTACAACGGCGGCGTGCTGGACACCAAGATGATTAATTTTGAAATAAAAAGCAGAGAAAAGCATTTCATCAATATTCGCACCGTAGAATAATACACCGGCCGTCATGGCCGCCCCGGGAGCCATGACGGCGGCAGAGGATTTATTTTTCAGATGAGTGTTGATTTCGAAAACAAGACGGAAGAGAAACTGTCCGTTTCTTCCGAGTATGCCATTTTTGAGGCGTTGAAGCACCCTGTTTCGATCATCGGCAAGGAGGGGTTGATCATCTATGGCAACAGGGCGTACCACGATTTTTTTGACGCCGGCAACGGCGAGATCCGCCTCGACTGGGAGCACCCGTTTTTCCCGGAATACCGCAAGCGCATCGCCCAGTCGTACCTTGCGGCGCTGCATGGAACCGAAAAACGCTGCTTTGCCATCGTCAATTCCCCCAGCGGAAACCATCTCCCGGTGGAAATATACCTCTTTCCGATGTTCGCGGGAGACTCCGTCGCCTCGATCCTGGCCCTCATGATCATTGTCGACGACCGTCTCCTTTCCTTCGACCGGTCGACACTGTCGATCATCTCCGAGGAAAACTTCCGGTACGACAACCTCCACTTTGAATTTTCACCGATGCCGATCGTGCGCGTCAACGAGGACATGCAGATCATAAAATGCAGCCACTCCATCGAGGGCTTCACCGGCTACAGCGCCGAAGAACTGCTGAACGAAAAGACCGTCACCTTCGACATCCTATTCGGTCCGGACGCTGACAAGGTAAGGAAAGCGATAACCGGCCTGGTCTCGGGGCAGACCACGTTCCAGCGCATCGGCGAGGCGCGGGTGACGGCCAGGGAAGAAGAAAAAAAGATCGCGAATCTCACCCTCTATCCCATCGTGGAAGACAAGGAGATAACCGCGATCGAGATCATCATGGAAGACATCACCAAGGTCAAGGAACTGAAGGACCAGATCAACGCCGCGAACCGCATACGGCTCTTCACCGATATAACCAAGGGATTCCTCCATTCCCTCAACAACACGGTAAACGTCATCCTGAACAAAACCCAGCTCCTGATGCAGATCACGGAAAAGGACTCCGTCATCGAGGGCATCCAGATGATGGAGGAATCGGCCCTGGAGATCGCCGGCCAGGTGAAGCGGATCCAGAACTTCATCGGCAGCGCCCAGGAAACGGGGGATAGCGTCACCGAGCCCCTCGTTGACGTCATAGAGGACGCCATCGAATTCTCGAAGATGCAGTTCAAGGTCTACAATATCGACAACATGAAAACGATCCGGGTGGACAAAAAATACTTTTCCAACGTGTACATCAACACCAACACCCGGCTGCTGCGGGAGATCATCACGTCCATCATCCTGAAGGTCTCCAACACGATACAGAAGACCGGCACCATCGGCATCACCCTGCGCCAGAACCACGACCTGCACCTCTCCGTCGAAGCCGAGAAGGACACCGGGGCCGCGGCTCAGACTCCACCGCCCGCCTTCGTCAACATATTCTCCGGCATCGATATCCGGCAGGTCGCCGAAGTCATCAACATGAAAATCATCGAGGAAGAGTCCCCCGAGATATACGCCATCAAGGCGATCATCCCGTCGCGCATCCTCATCAACCGGGAAAAGCAGGAAGCGAAGGAGAGCGCGTACCGGCTCCGCGACCTCGACATCATCGTGGTGGAGGACGAGGTGCCGCTCCAGAAAATACTGTTCGAGCTGTTTGACAAGATGGGCAACCGCGTGTTCATCTGCGACGACGGCAGGAAGGCGATCGAAGAATTCAGGCGGAAACCCTATGACGTGGTGATCACCGATTACGGCATCCCCGGCATCACCGGCATAGAGCTCTCGGCCCGCATCAAGGAGATCAAGGAGGACACCATAACGGTTCTCCTGTCGGGGTGGATGCTCGACAACATCAAGGGGTACAAAAACGTCGTTGACCTTTTCCTTCCGAAGCCCTTCAAGCTGGACGACCTGCTGAAGAAAATATCCAGGATCCTGGGCGAGAAGCGGGGCTCCTGAGGAGCCGCCGGCGCGATTCCCTATTCTCTCACCGGGAGCCCAGTATTTCACTCCCCATCCGCTTCATGTCATCGATCGTACCGAGCACGACCAGCGTATCGTCGGCCTCGAGAACCTCGGCGGGCTGGGGATTGAATATGAGCTCGCCGCCGTGCTTCTTGATAAGCACGATAATGACCCCGTATTCCTTGCGGAGGTTGCTCTCCACCAGGTTTTTCCCCACCAGGTGGGAGCCCGCCATGACGTGGAACTCCTCCATCTGAAGCCCCAGGTCCCTCTCGGCGGCGGCGATGTCCATGAAGTCGACCACCGTGGGTCGAAGCAGCACGTGGGCCATCCTCTTGCCGCCGATGAGGTAGGGCGACACCACCCGCGAGGCGCCGGCGCGCTTCAGCTTGATCTCGTTGACCTCGTCCGACGCCCGGGCCAGGATAAAGATATCGGGCCTGAGCCCCTTCGCGGTCAGGGCTATGAAGACGTTGTCCGCGTCCGACCCGACGGCGGTCACGATCCCCCGGGCGTTCATGATGCCCGCCTCGATGAGCGATCCGTCAACGGTGGCGTCCAGGGGCAGGTAGAGAACCCGGTCGGCCTCCATGCGCTCGATCGCCGAGGGGTCGTTCTCGATCACCACGAAGTTCTGGCCGTGTTCTGAAAGCTCCTTGCAGATGAGGCTCCCGATGCGGCCGTACCCGCAGATGATATAATGATTGTTCAGATGGGATATCTTCTTTTCCACTTTCCTTCTCCCGAGGGTTTTTTTCATTTCTCCTTCGACAAACGTCCTCACGAGGGTCCCGATGGTGTACGCCGCGGTGGTGATCCCCCCGCTGATGATGACGATGGTGAGGGCCCGTCCGGCGGTCGACAGGGGCTGCACTTCCTGGAAGCCGACCGTGGAGATGGTGATCATGGTCATGTAAAAGGCCTCGAAAAGGGTCATGCCCTCGATGACATAATAGCCGGAAACGCCGACGGCGATGATGATGAAAAGCAGGGTGAATGATTTTCCGAGGTTTTTCATTACCCCTACTTATAACCGCCGATCTTTTCACACGTCAATATATTTTTCCCGGGGCCGGACAGCGCTTTATCATTGACATGGCGCCGTTCCCCGCGGTACCCTGTCGCCAGAAGCGCATCACGCGCGCCGGTCCGGTCCCAATGAAATCATCACCCATGCAATGGATCCATTCCGCAGCGGCCGCTGCCCTCATCTTGGTCCTCCCGCTCACACTGTCGTGCGGACAGCGAAGCTCCCTGGTGCGGGAGATACTGCCCACGGAAAACATCGCCGTCGACATCCTCCAGGCCCGGGCCGCCAGGGTCCGCAGCATCTACTGCGAGATAACGGTGGAACCGGTCGACGAAGCGCGGTGGAAGGACCTGATGAAGGCGGCGGCGTATCGCAAACCGGGGCCGCAAATGGCGCTTCAGCGCACGCCCACCCTGTCGGCGTTCCTGGTGCTGCTGAAAAACACCCTCAATGCCCCGCTCCGCATCGAGAAGGCGCAGATCGTGGCAGGCGACGCCGTCATGGAGGCCCTGCGGGCGGACGGTCTCGGCGCGCGATTCAGGTCCCCGGCCTACGGGTGGTGCGATTTCGACAGGCTGCTCTCCATCCGCCGCATGACGGGAGAGCAGGAAGCGCTGTATAAAATCGACATTGACAGGGACACCATCGAAACACGGCTGGATTTCATTCCTCCCCGTGACACGGTCCTTGCGGTCATGGCCTTTGAAAAAATACCGCCTGGCATCAGGAGATTCAAACTCCGCTTCTCCATAGCGGCCCTGGGAGGGACCAGGGAGGTCCTTATCGATTTCACCCGCCGCGAATACCGGGCGGCGGATACCGGGAAAAATGAGCGGGTTCCGGACGATGACGAATAAAGAGCACATGACACGGTGTTTCTTCGCGCTGCCGGCCCACGGCGTTCAGGAAGCCCTCGGCCCGGTTTACGGGGACCTGAACAGGTTCAGCCGCGCCCTTAAAACGGTCGAGCCCGAGAACTATCACATAACCCTGAAGTTCCTGGGCGTTACGGGTGAGAGCGCCCTTGCGCGCCTGCGCGATGACTTCAGGGCCCTTGATCCCGGCGTCCGGGCCATACCTTTCACGCTCCATGGCCTCGGGGCGTTTCCCGACGTCAGGAGGGCCCGCGTGGTCTGGTGCGGCCTTGACCTGGACAGGGCGGTCGTGGAACGGGTGCGGCTTCTCATCGAGAACCTTGCCGATAAACACGGCTTTCGGAAGGAAGCCAGGCCCTTTCAACCGCACCTCACCCTGGCCCGCGTAAAAAAGGAAATGAGACTCCCGCCGGAGTGCGCGGAATTCGTGACGGCGCGGAAAGACACGGTTTTCGGGAAATCGGCGTTTGACCGGATTGTCCTGTTCAAATCGGAGCTGAGAAAGGAGGGGCCCCTCTACACGGTTCTGGAAGAAAAGGTATTATCATAGACAGCCAAGGCGAGGATGCGCATCCTCGCCTTGGCCATTACCCCCGGTACGAATCGAACGTACGCACATGGCTCCGGAGGCCACTGCTCTATCCACTGAGCTACGGGGGCGCTCGTTCGGCTTGAATGTTAAAAAGAAATAAACACGGCACCATTGTCAATGAATTAATTTTAAAAAACACGGCTCCTGAAGGCGGGATCACATGACCCCGCCTTCAGGAGCGGAACCAAGCCTTCGGGAAAAACATTAAATTTCTACTTGACCATGGGGCCCAATCTGAAAGATGGATAGGTTGTATGATCCGGATGAAAGAAAAACCCCGTCCCGTGTCACAAGACCATTATCTTCTTGAATTTGAAGGCTGCGTGGAGACGTCCCTGCCCGGCCAATTCCTCAACATCCGCGTATCAGACCGGATAGACCCGCTCCTCAGGCGGCCCTTTTCCATATTCAACCATGAGCGGGACATCATCTCCTGCGTCATTCGCACCGTGGGAAAGGGGACGGAGATCCTTGCCCGCCGCGATCCGGGAAAGATGGATCTGCTGGGCCCCCTCGGCACAGGGTTCACCCTGGTGTCCGGCAGCAGGGTCCTCATCGCCGGCGGCGGCGTGGGCAACGCCCCCCTCTACTATCTGGCCAGGAAGCTGGCGGCATCCCGCTGCGACATCACCTTCATATACGGCGCCCGGTCCCGGGAGTACATCTACCTGCCGGACCGTTTCCGGGACACGGTGGGCCGCTTCATTGTCGCGACAGACGACGGGTCCGAGGGAGAACGGGGGCTCGTGACCGACATCGCCGCCTCTCTTTTCAGGAAGGAACGCTACGACATGGTCTATACCTGCGGTCCCGGGCCCATGATGAAGGCCCTGACAGCCCTCGCCGGGACCACGCCGATCGAGGTATCGGTGGAAAACTACTTCGGCTGCGGCATCGGCCTCTGCTCCGGGTGCGTCATTGAAACGACCGGCGGCCGGAAGCGCGCCTGCGTTGACGGGCCGGTATTCAACGGCGCCGCGATCAACTGGAGCGAAATGCCAGATTAATACTTGACCATATATGTATACAATGTTAAAAATGTAGGAATCAAACGACAACCCAAGGACCATGACAATGCAGATTCCCAGCAGCCTCATCTCCCTCACCTCCCGGGCGGTTTCCGAATCAATGGACACCAACGTGATGACCCACGTAGCCAAGGACATCATCGACGGGTATGATCTTTTTAAGCGGACCGGGTTCCGCGAAAGCATGGTCGTCCCCCAGAAAGACGCCGCAAACCAGATCGTCAGGGACATGGCTAAATCAGGGAAGTTCTTCTACTTTATCTCGCTTCTCATCCAGCTGCACACCACCGGGTACAAGGGGCGGATCTACCCCATCAAGTACCTGAAAGACATCGTGAGAATGATCAACGAGGAATGCGGCTTCATATATGACATGGAGAACAATCTTTTCGTGGAGGACCCGGCGAAGCGGCGCACCAGGAACTGGGGAGCCCTCCTCGAAGGCCACGATTACATCCTGTCATTCCTCCGTCTTGACATCGTCGGCAACTCGCAGCTGGTCCGGAAGTATCCGGACAACCTTATCCAGGCCACCTACGCGGACCTCAGAAAAATCGTCGACCGGGCCATCGACAAGAGGAACGGCCGCATATGGAACTGGGAGGGTGACGGCGGCCTGATAGCGTTTTATTTCGCCAACAAGAGCCACCTGGCGACCATGAGCGGCATGGAGATCATCAACGAGCTCTTCGTGTACAACGCCCTTCACTGCCGCCTGGACGAGCCGGTGAAGATCAGGGCCGCGGTGAATACCGGCATGTGCCAGTACACCCAGAGCGTAACGGATCTCCTGAAAAACGACGTCATCAAGGAGACGGTGCAGATCGAGTCGAAATACACCAAGCCGGATTCCATGACCATCGGCCCCACGGTCAGCTCAAAGCTCGACGCGTCGATTCTCGAGGGCTTTGAGACCATCCTGATCGACAATCGAATGAAATTCTACGCGTACAGCGTGTCATTGGAGCAGTAAATGAAGATAGAGGTTTTTTCCAACACGAAGAACATCGAAAAGAGCTTCGCCGCGGCGGTGAAGGGAAAGAAGCACAGCCTCCGGGTCTCTCCGGCGTCCGATCTGAAAAAAAGCGCCAAAGGCCTTTCCGCCGGGACCCTTGTCTACGTGGACATCTCGTCCCTCAAAAAGACCGAGGTTCCCCAGGCCATGAAGCTCCTGGCCAAGCTCCAGGGGTCCCTGTACGGCGTTATAGACCCGAAGGGTGCCGTTACCGATATCGCCGAGCTGTTTCACGGCGGCGCCTCCGACTACCTAGGGGCGGCTTCCCTGAAAAAGGGCGTCGACCAGAAGCGCCTCGACCTGATCATGAAATTCAAGCAGTATGAAGCCGCCGCCGAAGAGAAACCGGGAAAGCCCGCGGCGCAGAAAAAGAACTACATCATTTCCGGCCCGGACTGGAAAAACATCAAGCAGGGCCAGGATTACACCTTTTACTTCATGCTCATCGAGCTGGACAATAAAAACGCCCTCAAGGAACTGTCACCGGAGCTCTTCAACGATATCACCGAGACCTTCAGGCAGTACGTCGAGGATTCGGTGGCGCCGATGAACGGGCGGATATGGATGTGGATGCATTACGGCGGGCTGGTGCTGTTCCCCTACAACGGCAAGGAATGCGATATTGTCGAGGCGGCGTTGCGGCTGATGGTGAACCGAAAGCTCATGAGCGCCGAGAACATCCAGTACGACATGAACCTCTCCTACCGGATCGCCATGCACGTCGGGAACACCGTGTACAAGAGCAAGGGTGAGACCGGCGAAATCGTGTCGGACTCGATCAACTCCGTGTTCCACCTGGGCCAGAAGTACGCGGAACCGAACAGCTTCTTCCTTACCGACGATATCTTCGCCATGCTCCCCAAGAGCCTGCTGGATTATTACATACCGGCCGGCGAATACGAGGGGAGGAAGATCTTCCGCATGAAGCACCTCCTGTAGGACGGCGCGCCCCTCACTTGAAGAGAGGCGATAGCTTCTTGAACTCCGGCGTGCCCGCCTTCTCCAGCAGCATGAACGATATGGTCTCCGTGGGATAGATTATCGCCCCGGCCCGGTCCAGGGCCCGCAGGCTGTATTTCCAGTCGTGCTTCCTCCGCGAGGCGACGGCATCGCTCGCCACCACCACCCGGTATCCCCTCGCCAACAGGCTCAGCGCCGTCTGGAACACGCACACGTGCGTCTCGATCCCGGTGACGACAAAGGTCTTTCTTCCGACGGATGCGATCTTCCTGTCAAGGCCGTCGTCCCTCGTACAGTCGAAATGCAGCTTCTCCAGCACGTCGCAGCCGGCGAGCTTCTCCTGCAGCAGGGGAAGCGTGGGGCCCAGCCCCTTCCGGTATTGCTCCGAAACTACGACGGGCATCCCGAAGGTCCTGGCCGTCTCGATGAGAATGGCGGTATTCTTTACCGCCTGCGCCATGACCGCTTCATTCATCGCCGCGGCGAGCCTCTCCTGCATGTCGATCACGATCAACGCGGTATCGTCGCGCTTCAGCAAAAAAGCATTGGCGTCCATGATTCGTTCTCCTTGGTTATATTGTTTATTCGTACATCTTCACCGGGTCCGGGCCGAACAGCGTCACGGCATAGGCAATGGACACCGTCATGCCGTAGGAGTGGTCATAGCGCCCGTTGTAGCGGAGAAACCCCTTGATGAGGCGGTGGTGCCGGTAATAGGTGACCTCGTATCTGCCGCCGGCCATGAAGGTCACGCCGGCGGACTGAAGGGTGTAGCCCAGGGAGAGGTCTCCCTGGCCGCACCATGAATAAAAGCTTTCTTTCTCATACTGCCCCACGGGCAGCGAGAGGGCGCCGTTCAGCATCCGGTACTGGTAGTCGTTGGTGTAGGAAGCGGACGTTGCCAGCACCATGCCGGAGCCATGGAACTGGAAAAAAATATTTTCGTACTTCGGCATCGGCACGATGACGCTCACGCCCAGGCCCGGGCCCACGTCGACATGCTCGCCCCGGGCCGAGGCCTTGTAGACCATGGACTCGGCCGCGGTAACGATGGCGTTATTGATACGCTCGGTATAATCGTAGGCCCTGGTCTTGACGCAGAGAAAGACGCTGAAATAGCGGTTCACCCGGTAGCCGATGTTCGCGTCGAAATCGTATTTGTTTATCTCGCGGTGGAATGAGAGCTTCGACAGGGCGTAGGGAGGATTGGGGCCGGCCGAGGCGGACCGGGACAGGTAACTGCCGAACATTAACGAAGAAGAAAAATACCATGTCTTGAGGATTTCGGCGAAAACACCGAACCCGAAAAGCGGAGCCGGCGAGGTCTCATAACCTTTGATCCTGTAGGGGAAGGAGGCGAGGATATCCGCCTGGGGAACGGTGAGGCGGTCGCCGTTTTTCCACGGCGGCTGCCACCAGCTGTACCAGACCTGCCCGCTGATGCCGATCCGCGCGGAAATGGGACCGGCATAGGCGGCCGATGCGGCGATGACGGCCGCCATCGCGGCCGCGCAGATACGAACTGTTCTCTTCATGGATTGCACAATGCCCCCGCGCCCGTTCATCCCGGCGCCCGCTATTCCAGCAGGTCGTCTCCGATATGGTCGATGATCGACTCGTCCTTCTTCTTTTCCATCTGTTGAATGATGGTTTGCTTCTGGTCTCTCGAAATGTTATTTGCGGGCCCTTTCTTGGGGACCCTGACGCCGCCGATGACGCCGGCGCAGACATTGCACGTTTTTTCCGGCACCGTGCCGGGAACGAAGATCTCCTCCACGGTGTCATGACAGTCCGACGAGGGAAGAAGCCCAGACTTGTCGCATACCTCATGGGTCTGAAGCGATGCAAACTGCGGGAAATCCAGGACCGGCTCGTCCTTCAGGGCTTCACGCATGTAATCGCCCCATATGGGGGCGGCCACGGCGCCCCCCGCCTGGCCGATGCCGAGGGAGAGCCCCATCTTGTCGTACCCGACCCAGACGCCGGTGGTGACCTGGGGCGTGAACCCGACGAACCACGCGTCCTTCCAGCTGTTGGTGGTGCCGGTCTTGCCGCCGGCCGGCCGGCCCGGTGACGCGGCGCCGCCCGTCCCGGAGGTGATGACGCTCTGCATCATGCTGATCAGGACCTGGGCCGTCTCGGGCTTTATGATCTGGATGTCGCCGTCCTTTTCCTCGTCGGCCAGGAGCTTCTGCACCTCTTCCTCGCGGTTTTCCAGTATGTTCCCCTCCCGGTCCTTGACGTACCGGATGGCGAAGGGAATGACGTCCCTGCCGCCGTTGGCGATGATGCTGTAGGCCCTGGTGAGCTCAAAGGGGCTCACTTCCATGGACCCCAGGGCGATGGAAAAATTGCGCTGGATGCGCTCCTTCGCCTCGGTCCTGTCGAACTTGAGGAGCTTCGCCAGATACTTCATGATGTATTCAATGCCCAGCTGCTGGGATATCCGTATGGACACCACGTTGACGGACAGGGCCAGGGCCTTGCGGAGGCGGACAAACCCGGAGTAATCCCCCTCGTAATTCTCCGGTATCCAGTCGCCTCCCTCGTTATCGAGGAACACCACCGGCGAATCGAGGACGGTGGTTGCGGGAGTGAATTCGCCGCTTTCGATGGCTGCGGCGTATATGAGGGGCTTGATGGACGATCCCGGCTGGCGCTTCGCCTGCATGGCCCGGTTCAGCTGATTGATGGAGGTGAACTCGCTCCCCCCGACGATGGCCTCGATGAAGCCGTTCCGGTGGTCTATGGAAATGACGCACCCCTCCACCCTCTGGAGGTTCTTGTCTTCCAGGTAGGTTTCCTTGTATTTTTCGAGGAACTTGCTCACGCTGTCCATGCCGACCAGGAAATTGAGCGCGTCCAGCTCCTCGACGATTTCATCGCGGATGAAGCCGTTGATCTTTTCCCTCTGCCGCGATCCCTTCTTCTTGAAGGAGGGCATGTCAAAGAGGACCGAGAAAAGCTCTATCATGTCGGAGTAGTTCTCTACGATATAGTCCTCCTTCCGGAAAGCCAGCTTCGCGGAAGTCACGCTCTGCCGGTCAAGGCTCTTTTTCAGAGTCTCCTGCGCCGCGACCTGCTTTTTCAGGTCCATGGTGGTGTAGACCTGCAGCCCCTTCTCGTAGACCATCTCGGCGCCGTATCTCTTCACCAGCTCCCGCCGCACATACTCGGTGAACCATGGGGCCTTGTTGGTCCGGGAGCTCATGGCGGTCATGGAAGGCGACAGGCCGCTCAGGTAATCAAGATAGTCGGGCCAGAAATCCAGATAGGCCTGTTCCGCCTGCCTGACCGAGATTGCGCCCGTCTCCACCATCTTGGCGAGAACGATCTTCTGGCGCTGCATGGACCGTTTCGGGTGGCGTATCGGCGAAAACTGGTTTGGGGCTGATGCGAGAGACGCCAGGAGGGCGCATTCGGCCAGGTTCAGCTGCCACACGTGCTTGTCGTAATAGAGACGGGCGGCCGCCTCGACGCCATAGCTCCCGTGGCCCAGAAAAATCTGGTTCAGGTAGAGGCTCAGTATCTCGTCCTTGGAATAGGTGGCCTCCATCATCACCGCTATCAAGGCTTCCTTTATTTTACGGTAATAGCTGCGTTCCTGAGAGGTCATGAGGACCTTGGCCAGCTGCTGGGTGATGGTGCTCCCCCCCTGCCTGATCCTGCCGGAGAAGATGTTTACCAGAAAGGCGCGCACGATCCCCTTGGGATTGACCCCCCAGTGTTCGTAATATTCGTTGTCCTCTATGGCGATAAAGGCGTTGGCCAGGTCTTTGGGTATCTTTTTCAGGGGGACCACGTCGCGCTTCTGGGTGAAGAGCTCCGACACCAGTACGCCGTTGCGGTCGTAAATTTTCGTCGTCGCGCTGGGCTGGAAGGTGGCCAGGGACTTCACCCTGCTGAAATCGATGGCAAGGATGATGCCGAAGGCGAGAATGACGCCTGCCGCAATGCCAGCCACCAGGGCCGGAGAGCGGCGCAGAGCCCCGACGAAAGAGCGGACCAGGTCAACGGCCGCGCCTACGGCCCGGTCAAGGGTGCCGGTAATGGAATAGGCGGACAGGGCGTAGCGCTTGGCGTTCTTCACCTGCACCGACCTCAGGATCGCCCCCGCTTTCACCGTGGCTTTCTCCGGGATCTTTCCCCTTATTGCGCCGAACAGGGCCATTGCGGCGCCGCCGATGGTTGCCGCGCCCCTGCGAAACAGGGTGACGGCCGGAGCGATGGCGCCTTTAACTTTTTCAGACACGGGAGGCTTTGCCTGAGAGGCATTGCCTATGCCGTCCTTCGACAGCCGTGTCCCCTTTCCCTCGTATTTAGCCATGGTATCCTCGTTTCCAGGTTAAAATCATTCCGCCGTTATATAATTTCAAGAATAAAAATGAACATTTTCATAAAATAATATATTAAGCAAATAGTGCATTATGACGAACATCAAAGAAGGAAATCATAAATATAGCGCCATCACGGATGATGGTGACGAATTTCAAGGAGGAAAAATATGATTATAAACCACAACGTTGCGGCCATTTTTTCCCACCGCACCCTCAAGTTTCACGACTGGAACATCACCAAGGACATCGAAAAGCTCTCATCGGGCATGCGGATCAACAAGGCCGGCGATGACG
>JAGNKX010000026.1 GCA_017999915.1 Spirochaetota bacterium | reverse complement strand
TGCGCGCCAGGCTGGGATCGAACCAGCGACCAACGGCTTAGAAGGCCGTTGCTCTATCCACTGAGCTACTGGCGCATATCAATCAATTCTTCTCTTCAGGCATCAATCGTGGAGGCTTATCAATGAGCAGGCGACATGGATGTCGCCGGTCCCGCCGAGTAAACACGAGGTTTTTACGAGGCGGGCGAATGATGAGCCTCCGCGATTAGCCGCTTTTTCGGGGTGAGAGGATTCGAACCTCCGACTTCCTGCTCCCAAAGCAGGCGCTCTAACCGGGCTGAGCTACACCCCGAGAAAAATCAACCTATAGACAGCATCGGTTTGTGTCAATATTTTTTCAGGCGCTTGGCGGTTGTGAAATGAGGTAGCGGTATAATTTCAGGGGGGCATGGCGCCATCCCTGCGAGAAGGCGACATGGATGTCGCCGATTCCGCCGAGTCAACATGGATGTTATACGAGGCGGACGAGCGGGATGGCCCATGCCCCCACAATTTACAATAGCTACCGTGAAATGATAGATGTGAGATAATAGCAGAGAAAGATGATTCGTTAGGCGTATCTACAACCGCAACACATCCTTACGGCACGATAAATGTCCTCGTATCGATGCCATAGTCGGTTCCACTGACAGCCTTTACCTTAAAAGAAAATGAACCTGTACAGACGGACCCAGTGCTGAAATGAACGACGTATTTGCTCCCCATAATATTCCTGATCTGGCCGAATATCGATTCCATTGTTGTAGTAGTAGTATCCGTGTAGTAATCCTGACCGCCGGTTTCAACCGCTATTTGATGCATGTATTGTGGTTTTGCTAAATTGGCAAAATCAGAATCAACATAGAATATTGTAAATATCGGTATATTCAATGATTTTGCGTAGGCAATCACTTGCGCCATTGTGTGGTTCGAGGAATCCCGGTCGTCCCCGTCGGATAATACAACAACTGCTTTTTTGGTTTTTGATCCAGAGGCTGCCCTGGTTATCGAGTCATAGAGGGCATCAAATAAAGCGGTTCCCTCGGGAAGAGGGGGCGTAGTATCTATAAAACTTGTTAAATTGCTCTTTCCTGTTGAAATACTTTCAAATGATGACGAAGGATAATTTATTATATTGATTTTAAATGAGTATATAGCGGCTTCATTATTATCGTTCAAATTATTAATAAAATACTTGGCACTGCTCCTGATGGTATCTATGTTCGATGTGAGACTGCTGCTAAAATCCAGCGCTAACACCACGGAAATTGGATCATCATTATATCTTGGTGTTACATAGGAAATAGTTAAAGGAACAGTTGGCCATGGCCATGGAGCGTCAATTCGTGATAGATTGAAGGAGTCTAAATCAACCGCGCCAGCGGAATTTGTGGCCGTAACATCAACTGTGACAACACCATCGCTGCAATTTGTAAAATTGGCATTGTTCATCCAAACGTTGAGACGGCATCCTTCCCCTGACACTGCAACAGAAGACGGAAGGATATTGTTTGATGCTATGGCTATATTGGCATTATTATATTCCTTCTGCTCTGTCGGTTTAAAATGGACGGTGAAGGTGCAACTGGCTCCTGCGGCGAGGGATTGGGTAGTGCAGGTTTCTTTTGTGTCAGTAGAATCTTCGTTGGTAAGAACCGTGAATGCGGAATCGCTTGAAGTAAAACCAGTCACCTGGAGGCCGTCTTTGTTCCCGGTATTGGTTATGGTAAAGCTTCGGTCTGCGTAGTTGCCTATTACAATGTTGGAATAGTTGTAGGCTGTTTCAGTGAGACCGAGCTGGACCAGCATGAAGGGTATCGATAAACTTTGTCTCTTGCCGGATTTACATGCCGTTAGTAGTAGTAATCCTATAAGTATTGCCGAAAATAAAGCAGCCAGTTTATTTTTCATAAAGCTCACCTAACAATCCCCATACAAAATAACAATAGTGCCATCTACAGATTTATATTTCTGTTGTAATGGTATAATGATAAAATATAAAATTAAATATATCCCCTGAAGACGCAATTATGTATTTATTATATTGTACACATTACCACGTTCAATTCTTCCGTGTCAATTAAAACAGTTAGCAATCCTTTAATGTACGATTGCTTTTTAATACTGGATGAATTAAGCAATTATATGCAGTAAACACAATATAGTCAATTATTATTTTAATTGAACAATAATCAATATTTTGTTGAATTAATGATGATCATAGCTAAATTTAATAAAATCAATGCGTCAACATTGAAAAATTCTATGTATCATCGCAGCCTTCAACTGCCTGCAGGAGTTGCCTGGTCGTCCATGGTTTGAGAAGAATTCTTGAAGCGATCCCGTTTTTTTGAACATGATCAAGGAAGGCGTCATCAACCTGGCCTGTAATGAGGATTATTTTAACGAAAGGATACCTGTCCCGGATAATAGCGAGGAAATCGTCGCCCTTGACCCCCGGCATGTGCCAGTCGGTAATCACAGTTATCCCGATGGCTCCTTCCTGTGATAGTCCGGCGATCAGCCGGAGGGCGTCATCGGCGCTCTGGGTTGATTCATAAATGTAATCGCCGCCAAGGTTGGAGCGCAGCTCCAACTCAAGGGACTTGAGGATTATCGCCTCGTCATCAACGCACAGGATCGCTTTTTTTCCCATATCCCCTCATGCGGAATACATATAACTAAAATGTATATGTTTTACACCATCCAGTCAACTCAATAATTCAAAGTGTATTGGCGGCGGGTTGCGGGGTTAGCAGTATAATTTTTGGGGGGGCATGGAGCCATCCCGGCGAGCAGGCGACACGGATGTCGCCGATTCCGCCGAGTCAACATGGTGCGCTGGACAGGAGGTCCGAGTGCAGAGCCGCGACAGGATGTCGCATTTGGCTCTGCTTATACGAGGCGGACGAGCGGGATGGCCCAAGCCCCCCTAATTTACGACTGCTACCGGTCGCGGGGTTTTGGCAGGCTCTAATAAAATGATTTACAAAATAAAATTGATTGCCTATGGTTGAGGCATATACTTTGCGCCAGGAGGTGCCATGATGACACAATTGCGCGTCGGTGACTGTATCAGGAGCGGGTGGGAGGGCTTCAAGAAAAACGCCGGTACCGCCATAGGCATAGTCGTGGTATACGGGATCATCACCTCGATCGGGAATGTCATCCCCATCGTGAACCTGGCCGTCGCCGTGGTAGTCACGCCGGTCATGTCGGCGGGCCTGGCCATGTTCGCGCTGAAGGCGGCCAGGGGCGGGGAGGGCCGGATCGAGGACCTCTTCGCCGGATTTAACGGTGACTGGTTCGGCAGCTTCATCGGCGCCTACTGGCTCTTCGTGGCCATCGTGGCCGCCGCGTTCGTGCCGCCCCTTATCGGCTTCATAATCGACGTGGTAATCCATGGTGGCTTTACCAACTTCTTTCCCTATGTGACTATTGTGGTTTCCGCTGTTTCCCTCGTTGTTCTTATCGCAGTAGTCTTACGATTTTCCATGGTAACATACCTCATCATCGACGGCCTGGCGGTGATGGACGCCTTCAAGGAAAGCGCCCGCATCACGAAGGGCTTCACCGGGAAACTGTTCCTCCTGGCGATGGTCAACGGATTGATGATACTGGGGGGGATTTTGCTCCTGTTCATAGGCCTCCTCTTCGCCATGCCCCTTACCATGATAGTGTTTGCTGCGGCCTATACGAAGCTCAAACCCGATGGCCCGGCTGCGGCTGTTCAGGCTCCCTCCCCGGACGTTGCCCCGCCACCGGCAGCGCCATCCATGTAATTCTTGGCCCGGGGTTTAAACCCCGGGCTAATGTACATGATGCAAATCCCCCTCTCAAATCCAATTCGGATTGATTTTGATAAGATTAATTTTAAACCTGTAGCATAAATGCTAATAAATAATGTGCCTGCTCCCGCCGCCTCCGGCGGCGTGAGTCAATACGATTGATTATGGAGTTTTACAGCATCCATAATTAATTATTGATGTATTGATGGGACATTATATCCATGACCGTGTCGGCATAATTCAATATGGATTATCAGCGGCAGGCGTTAATTATCAAGTCTTGAAGAGGTAGTGCATGAATCTGAAAACTTTTCTCCGGCGTTTCTTGTGGTTTGTCAATTTTCGTTCCATGATCAAGCTGACCATGTGGCTGATGATCACGCGCAGAAAGCGCGTTCTCTTTATATTCGAAGGCCGTGAATACACCTACGGCGAGGCCTACCGTGAGGCGTGCCGCTACGCGAACTTCTTCCTTGCGGTTCGCAAGAAGAAGGTCGAGGAGGGGAAGCTGGGCAGGAATGACCGCCTCGCCGTCGGCATTTACATGGAGAACACGCCGGAATACGTGTTCGCCTCCCTGGCCGCGGGCCTCAGCAACTCCATTCTCTTCGCCATCAACACCGGCTTCCGGGGAGAGACACTGGCGAAGGTGATCGACCAGGCTAAGGTGTCATTCCTTATCCTCAACACCAATTCGGCCGAGGAAGTGGCGAAGGTCGCCTGCGAGATGACTGTCATAACACCAAAAGACTTTCTCTGCGTCGGCACCGACGACGAGATAAAGAAGACCGGGTACGGAAGCCTCGAAAAGGCCATTCAAGAATCGGAACCGAAGGTTCCCGCGCGCTACAGGGTGCCGGTGGACAACTTCAGCCCGGTCATCGTCATATACACCTCCGGAACAACGGGGATGCCCAAGGGCGTTCCCTGCACCCATATCAAGCTCGTGGGCGCCGGCTTCGTGGTACAGGGCGCGGTGAAGCTCACCAACAAGGACCGCGGATACATCTCGATGCCGCTGTTCCACTCCAACGCCTGGTACATCGGCATCCTGCCCCAGCTCATCGCCGGGGGCAGCTTCGTGCTCAAGAGAAAATTCAGCGCCAGCGCCTTCGAAAAGGACATGCTGGAGTATGGCGTGACCTTCCTGAACTACGTCGGTCAGCCGCTCCACTATATCATCGACGCGCTGGAGAAGAAATATGGCAGCGGCGAGGCCATCGAGAAGGCCCTTGCCAATAATCCGAAAAACAGGTTCCGCGTGGCCTACGGCAACGGCGCCTCGATCATAGACAGGATCAACCTGAAGCGTTATCTCGGCATGGAGCATATCTTCGAGATCTACGGCTCCACGGAGGCGGTCATCACCACCGCCAACAGGCCCGGCGACCCGATCGAGTGCGTGGGGCAGGCGCCGAAGGACGTCCTGATCCTTGACGAGGAGGGGAAGGAATGCCCGCCGGGCCAGGCGGACGCCAATGGAAAGCTCGCCAACTACGACGAGGCGGTCGGCGAGATATGCCGGAAGGTCGGCACGGACAACCTCAGGTTCGACGGCTATTTCGACAACAAGGGCGCCACCAGCCAGAAGTTCCGCAACGGCATGTACCATTCGGGCGACCTGGGCCATGTTCGCGTCGTCAACGGCAAGCGCTACCTCTACTTCAACGGCCGCACCGACGACTGGATCCGCAAGGACGGAGAGAACTTTTCGGCCGAGAACGTGCTCCACTTCGCCCAGGAGATCCCCGGCGTGGATATCGCCGTGGCCTACGGCGCTCCCTGCCACGTGGCGGACGAGCGCGTCATGGTGACGGTCCAGCTCAAGAAGAACTGCGCCTTCAACCCGGAGGAGGCCCATGAATGGCTCCTCCGGCAGCAGAAGGAAGGGGGCATGGACCCGAAATGGATGCCTGATTACATCCGCATCATCGATCACTTCCCGGTCACGGACACGCAGAAGATCATGGTGCGGCCTTACAAGAAGGATTACTTCAATGTCGAGAAAAATCCGGATATGAAGGTTTATTTCCGGGAGCGCGGCGGGAGCACCTATAATCCCCTGACGAAGGAAAAATTTCTCGAGATCAAGGAAGGGTTCAGGAAGAACGGCCGCGAAAGCTTTTTGGTATAAATTGATTACCGGCCCCTGCCGCCCGGCAGGGGCCTTCAGCCCCATATATTCCCGCAAAAAAATTTCCTTGATATTTCTGATGCTTGAATATATTTTTTAACAAATTAATTCATTAATGAATAACTTCACTGAGGAGAAACAAGATGGCAAAGGGTTTGTTCAAGATTTTCGCATTCCTGTCCTTTGTGGCGGTGTCATTATTTTTAATGGCAAATAACGGATTTTCCCAGGCAAAGCAGCCCTGCCTGTTCAATGGCACCGTTGACAATGTCAAGGTGAAAAGCATCAAGTGCGAGATCGTCCACAACGCGGGACCGGCCTATCTGCTCATACAGATGGATTTCAAGGGAAGCTTCTGGATGATGGACCTAACCGGCGTTACCAGGAGTCCCGGCAAGGCCAATATGCTTCTCGTGCTGAAAAGGCATGATGGGAAAAAGTTTGCGGAAAGCTACACCGGGGAGACGACGCAGAACCTGAAGGCGAGCCCGAAATTCCCGACTCTTCTCGGGTTTTTCAAAAGCGCGATTCCCCTGAAAGATGCCAAGGGGAAAAGGGTTCTTGTCACCGGTGATTTCGTCTGGGATACTTCCCGGTTTCCGAAATAGCGCGCCCGAACGGGACGGTAATCATTAGCAGTTTGATGAAAATCAGCAAACTGCTAAACGATACATGGATGTATCGCCATTTTTCGAGGCATTAGCCGAGAAAAATGTGAGGTTTTACGAATTCACTTCGTAAAACCGACATGTGCTGGACAAGATGTCCGAATGCCGACGCTGCGCAGGATGCGCTAAAAAGCGTCGGCAAAAACTCCAAGGAGGGAGTTTTTCAGGAAACTGTTAGAGGAGAATGCCATGTTTACACCCAATATAAAGGTTCCCCTATCCTGCCCCGTCTGCGGCGCACCCATCGCGGCAGGCACTGTCATTACATGCTCAGGCTGCGGATCGGAGCTCAACTTCGAGAATCCGCCGGCTGGCGGGCCCGTAGTGAAGCGCGGCGGCACCCCGGCCGGCCGCAGGGTTGCCGAAGTGATTATCGCCCGCTTTCTTGAAACGAACAAGATCAACCTGGCCGATGACCAGTTGGCCATGGAGCGCATCACCGAAGTGTCGGAGCGTATTGCCCGCGAGATCGCCGATAAAGGGAAGACCAAGGTGGACCTTCCCTTTATCGCCGCAGGCCCGTCGGGGCCGGTCAATCTCAGGATGGAGTTGAAGAAAGCCGATTTAGGCTGAACGAAGCGCAGGGTATCCCTGGCTTAACGTGCCGCCATGTCCAATAGTGCCGCATGGACACTGGCCGTAGGCTGTCAGCCTCGGCCGTCGGCGGATTGAGGGAAGATAAAGCGATACTCGGTGCCTCCTTTCGTGATGACTTCATACCTGCCATTGAGCTGCCCCACAAGGGCGCCGATGAGTTGAACACCCAGTGTCTCCGATACTTCGGTTTTGCCGCTGGACGCCATCCCGACGCCGTCGTCCGCTATGACCAGGGAATAATACTTTTTATCAAACACATTGAATACGATGCGTACGGTCCCGCTTCTGTCCGGGAAAGCGTGTTTAAATGAATTTGTAACCACCTCGTTGATGATCAAAGACACGGGTATCGCGATGTCCATGGAGACGGCAAGGTCCTGGATGTCATAGACAACGGATATCTTCCGCTCGCTGATCCCGGTGAGATATGAAATATTGCCGATGAGATTCTGGATGATGGTTCTCATGCTGATGACGGACAGGTCGTCCGAACCGTAGAGCAGCTCATGTATCGCCGACAGCGTCAATATACGCCCCTGGGTTTCCTTGAATATCGCGGTCATTCCCTCGTCTTTTATCGAGTAGGACTGCAGGTTGATGAGACTCGAGATGATCTGCAGGTTGTTCTTGACGCGATGGTGGACTTCCTTGATCAATACCTCTTTCTCGGTCAACAGCTTTCTCAGGTTCTCTTCCGCCGTCATTCTCTTTTTCTCTCGGACCAGGGACTAGATGATTACGAAGGACGAAACCATGGCCACGATGATAATGATGGCGGTGAAGGCCCTGTTGATGTTTTTCGTCAGGTCGTTGATAACATGCTCCACATCCCTGTAATAGACGCCGGTGCCGATTATCCACTGCCATGGTTCAAAGAGAACGACATATGATATTTTTTTTGTCTCAAGGTCCGTTTTATCGGTCCATTGCCAAATATATTCGACGAAACCGGATTTATTTTTCTTTGCGACGTCGACCATCTCAACGAAGAGGCGCTTGCCCGAGGAATCGGCGTAATACGTCAAATCTTTTCCCTCCAGTTCCGAACGATAGGGATGCATGACCATCCTGGGGGTCGTATCGTTTATCCAGAAATAGTATTTGTTCTCCGGGCCGTAGCGCAGATCCCTTATGCGAAGGATCGCCCTTTTCCTGGCCTCCGCCGGGGATATCTCTCCAAGGCGCACGCGGGATTCGTAATTGGAGAGGAGGCTCAATACCGTCATCGAGAGGTCGATGGGGAGCTGCTTTTTGGATTCAAGAAGAGCGCTTTTAAAGGAAGGGATCGAAACGACATGGGTGGTTATGATGAAAAGTAAAAGCGTTATTATCACGGGGATGGCGGTCTTAGCCACGATAGTCCATCCCGGTGGGGCCGCAGGAAAAGCGGGAGCGATTTTTTTTATGCTTTTCACTATCTGAATAATATAATTCAGGGCAGCTCATTTAGCAAGAAAAAAAGTTATTCAGGGACGACCGGGCAGTATATGGGAAAAGCATCCGACACCGTGGCTTTGCCGGCCGGCATGAGGCCTGTTTGTCGAACGGCGGCAGAACGAATACCTATCGCTTCCGGTTTTTCTCCATCACTTCGATGAAGCTTTCGGTCCTGGTCTTCATCTGCGCCTCCGAATAGGCGCGGGGGTCGTTCATGTCGCACTGGATGATAAGGACCGGAACCCCCAGGTCCTCCTGGATGGCGTTTTTTAAATCGATCATTCCGGTGCTCGACGGCCGGCACGAAAGGTTTTCGTGGAGAATGACGCCGTCGATCTTGAAATCGCGCACGGCCTGCTCGAAGTACTGGATGCGTTTTTCCAGGTTATAGGAGTAGGGAAGGTCCATCATGATGCGGGCCACGTCCCTGAGGGTCTCAGTGTAATCCTTACCCACCGGCTTCGGGGGCGCGAAGGAGAAGGTGTAGGGCTCATAGGTCACCACGGCGTTGTATTTCGCCAGGTCGTACATGAACCGCATCTTGTACCAGAAGGGGATACCCTCGAAGAGGAGGCGGTATTTCTCCGGGGCGCCGCCGGAAAGGGTTCCCGCGCCGCTCTCGACGCGCTTTTTGATGTCGGCCCTGATCTTCTTGAAGAAATTGATACCCACCTTCTTGCCGGGCAATACCACGAGGGGAAAGAACGACGCCGACGTCTCGGCCGAGCTGTAGGGGCTGGGAACGCTCTTGCGGTATTCGTAGATGTCCCTCCAGAGGACGCTCATGTATTCCGATTCCTCGCAGGCCCTGTTCAGCCGTTCGATGTTGAGCTTCTTCCCGGTGTGCTTTTTCACGAATTCGAAGAAATCGTAAAACTGCTCCACCATGTAATTGATGTAGCCCTCGATGGTGCGCTCGTCGGTGCCGCTCACGATCTTCGGGCAGTCGAAGACGAAAATGGACACCTTCAGCTTTTCGGCCTGTATCTGGAACCATTTCCAGTGGGTGTCGCAGATGGTGTTGGTGCAGGTTATGATGTCGGGCCTGGCAATGCCGCCCAGGGTGGTCTTGATGTTAGTGTCCACGGCGCCGAAATTGGTCTTGCAGTAGGAGCAGAGGTCCCGTGAGTATCCCATGCTCTCGGCGTGCTCTATCAGTCTCTGGGCCTGCTTCTGGGCGGCGGCCACGGTGGCCATGTTTTCCGGGTGCAGGGGGAAGATGTCGAAGCCCCAGAGGAGCTCCACCGGGAAGCCGGCGCAGGTCCACGCGGTCTTTTTCCAGGGGAGCATCGAATAGAGCTGGCCCACCAGGAGGTACCAGAGCATGGGCCACTTGAGGTCCTTGGCATGGGGCAGGGTGTCGATCCTGACCTGGGGCGCTTCCTGCGTTGATTGCGTTGCTTGTTGCTGGTTCATGGTAATCACCTATAGCATCTCGGAAAATGCGGCGAGCCGGTTCATGAGCTGGTGGTCCGGGCCGGGCGTGAATTCGCGTTCCAGGTGGAGGACGCGGGTCCCCCTGTCCTTGAGCTCTCCGTTCACCAGGACCGAATCGTAGGCGAAGGGCTCGCAGAACTTGATGTTCTGGGAAATGACCGTGTCCAGGTTAGACTCCGACAGGGACTTTTCCAGGAACTCTATCCTCTTGCGGAGTCCCACCTTGGTGGCGGGCCTCGGCACCGCCAGGTAGTAGCGGGCCAGGGCGTCCACGGGGCTCCCGTCCTCCGGTATAAGGTTGGCGTAATACCGCTCCCCGACGGAAAGATCGTCGCGGACCACCCTGAATCCGGACTCGTCGATCTGGTCCATGAGCTCCGGGTAGGTCACGTCGGAGCCGGTGAGAAGCACCTTCTTCTTGTTGTTCGGGAATGGCCCGCTCTTTTCCGCCTTGGCGATCATTGCGTCGATAGTCGCGACCGCGTCTTTCTTTGGCATCGTCATGCTTTTTATAAGCGCATCGAGATAGTCCCTGTTGGGGATGTCCTTTTTGCTCCTCAGGATAGAAAGGGCCTGGAGTCTCTTCTTAACCTCGTTGGACTCGCGGATGGCGCCCGCGATCATGTCATCGGTTATGGACACCTTGTACCGGCTGTTCAAAGAATCGATGAGCCGCCACAGCTCGGTTTTCATGAAGCGGAGGGCCATGGCGTCGTCCTTGATGGGGCCGTTGAACCAGTAGAGGAAAGGCGTTTCCACGTGGCGTTTCCACACATCGTAATGGCGGTTGGTGGCGTTGCAGCCCTGGGCGACGATGATGCCTTCCCACTGGGAGGATTTCGCCAGCGCCTCTGTGAGGAAGCTCCGCGCCGCCGGGCAGAAGAAGGCCTGGAGGTACTGGTCGGCCGGGGCGTTGGAATTATGGACGTCGCCAAAGATCTTGTACGGGACGAACCCGGCGGCCATGATGATCTCTTCAGGCATGTCATGGGAGGAGTCGAAATACGCTATCGTTTTCATGGGAGAACCGAACCTGTTCCTGCTCAATGATATGGCGACCGGAAACGCCGGGCGCCGGTTAATGCATACTCTGTTTTCTATGAAAGAACTGTCTGGCCCGCTGTTTCAACATTTTTCCAAAAGATACAATCAAGTGCGGCAAAGTCAAGTCAAAGTGAATTCAAATTGCTATTGCATGGCGCTTTTACCGTCACAGGGAGGCGCGAAATTTCAGGTAGTCTTCGGCGCACTTGCCCGGATCCTCGATCATCGGCAGGTGGCCTATGCCGGGCATCATGATCACCCGTGAGTTAGGCATGAGCTTATGAAGGATCTCCGCAGATGCCGGGCTGAGCACACGGTCCTCTTTTCCCCAGACTATGAGGGCGGGCACGGTGGATCCTTTTATCACTTTTTCCACGGTATCGCCGGTCAGCTGCTTGAATATGCGTGCCTCCAGATCGAAGTTCTTTTTACGCTCTCGGGCCATGACATTGAGCATGGGCCGCGGGATGGGAGGCGGATCGCTCATGACAAACTTGAATATCTCCGCGAATTCCTCTTCGGTGCTCGCCATGAGGGGGTTCTTTCCTTTTTCGCGGATGATCTTCCTCAGGTCGCTTTCAGGCGCGGACCAGACGCCGCCCGGGTCCAGGAGCCAGAGGCTCTTGACCTCTTTCGGGTACAGGGATGCATAGGCCATGGCTATATGGCCTCCCATGGAGTTGCCGCCTACATGGAGATTCTCGATGCCCAGGGCCTTTGCCAGGCCATGGAGGCGCTCAGCCTGGGCCCTGGTGGTGTAATCGGCGTCGGCCGGGTGGGCTGATTCGCCGAAGCCGATATGGTCGGGAATGATGACCCGGTAATGGGACGTCAGGTACCGGGCAATCAGCATGAAGTTATACTTGTCGCCGCCGAAGCCGTGGAAGAGCATCAGGGGCTCGCCTTTGCCGCCTTCGAGGTAGACATATCGCAATCCGCCGGGAAGGGTGATCTCCCTGCGCTCGACGCCGGACATCTTTTGACCGGCCCAATGGATGGATCCAGTGGCCTTCGCCGGGGCAAGGTAGAGGAACGCCAGAGGGAAGACGATTATTATGAAAAGAAAAATGGAAAGGTATTTCAGAATCTTCATTTGGTTCTCCCGGTAGCGAGAATTGACATTCTTTCAAAAGTGAATATCAATTAGGGGGGAAGTCAATTCTTTTTCGGGGATCCATCCCTGGTTTTGCGCGGTAGCAATCGCATCATTACATTTCAATCAAAAAGAATAAATAATTATTTGACAACCGGACGCCTGGACGGATAGTTATCTTCACGTGGCGTTAGCGCCATAGCGCTGTATAAATAACTAACCGGCAGACCTTTCATGGAACAGTACCGAAACGAGATATCGCGGGCGGCTGAACTATTATCCGGCACAAAAAACGCCGCCGCCTTTTGCGGATCCGGCGTTTCCGCTGAAAGCGGTATAGCCACCTTCCGAGATCCGGGCGGAATCTGGGACCGCATCAATCCCATGGAGATGGGCACGCCGGAAGGCATTATTTCCACCCTCAAGAAACACCCCGGCCGCATCCTTTCCATTCTCATGGAATTGCTCGACGTTTTTGAGAAGGCCGATTGTAATCCTGGCCACAGGGCGCTGGCTGAGCTTGAGAAATTGGGAATATTGAAAAATATCATTACGCAGAATATTGATAATCTTCAGCAGGAGGCGGGCAGCAGGTCGGTGATCGAGGTGCACGGCAATCTTTTCCGCATGGTGTGCGTTTCCTGTGGGAAAAAAGCGGAATTCTCCCGGAAGCCCTTCGTGTCAGAACTCAAGGCAAAGCTCGGCGCCGCCAGGGAATTCTCCCTGCAGGCGCTGCTCGGCCTGGTCCCGCACTGCGAGGCCTGCGGGTCTCTCACGAGGCCCGATGTGGTCATGTTCGGAGAGGCGGTGCTGCAGCTGCCCCGCGCCTTTGCCGCAGCCCATGACTGCGACGTGATGCTCGTCCTGGGAACGTCCGGCGTCGTCTATCCCGCGGCGGAGATTCCCTTTGACGCCAAGAGGCTTGGCTCTGAAATCATTGTCATAAATCCCAATGAAAACGCTTTTGAGGATGTCACCGATGTGTATCTGCCGATGAAGACCGGTGAAGCGATCCCCGCCATACTGGGCGCCATCAAGAACTGCTGTAAAAAATGAGGGCATTGCCTGAAACACAAAACCCCCGGGAGGGGGTTTCTGTGTGGGGGCGGATGTGAATCCGCGGCTTAATCGTATCCCGTCAGGTCTTGCCCATGGCACGCCTGGCCGGGACAGTTCGGTGTAAGGAAAGGTCCTTCGGGCCGTTGATCGGCGAAATCAGCTTGCGCTGCTGAGCGGTCCGGTCGACAGCTTCTGAAGCTGGGACTTCAAAACGGAGATATCCATGACGTAGTTGCTGTATACCGCATGCATCCCCTTGTTTTTCGCGTCCCGCGCAAGCCGCTCTTTTCTGATGATCTCCTGCTCGATCTTGTTGGCCTTGTTTGAAACCTTTTCTCTTTTCATATACGAACCTCCATTCAATCCTTTATAATCTTTCGGGGCCACCTTGATTTTTGATTGTTTGACTGTTGTTTTTATAATGTCAAACTCCGTGATTCCGGAACCAGCTTTCCCTGGAATTATCAGGGACCCCATATTTAATCAAACCATATAATATAATATAATAAAATCGCGATCGTCAAATTTTTTGGAATATTTTTTTAAAATTAATTGGAAAATTTATTATGAAGTCAAATCCCGGCCGGGCGGGTTTAAAGAACAATAATTCCTAAAAAAGATTGACTGAAAAGTTGTAACAGTGGTTTTATCATCCTACTGTTCGCACGAATTCGCACAAGGGCATCCGCGCATTCGCATTGAAAGGAGTTTATGATGAAACGCATAATGCTGTCCGCTGTCATAACCATGGCCTTTATGGCCTCCTGCGCCACGCTAGGGGGGAAATGGGGCGAAACAAAGCTGGAAAAAATGTCCCAGAAATGTCTCACCGAAAACGACGAGCTCAAACCCTCGACGTCGAAGTGGCACAACCTGAGCACCCAGGCCCGGGCGAGGAAAAAAAGGGAGATGAACGAGTACCGCAAGAGGCGGATCGAGCTGTACCAGTCCCTCGACTCATACAAGAAGGGCTATCCCTCCGTAGATGGAGACGGCAAGTGCCGTAAAAAAGAATGCGCCTCCCTTGACAGGCTGCGGCTCCTTATTCTCGCCGGCTGCCCCGTGACCGGCGAGTCCTTTCCGAAAGTTAAAACGGAATAGGCATGATCACCATCTTCAGCACGCGCCTGATCAGATTCCTGGTCCCCTGGTTTCCAGGCATAACCGGGCTGACCATCTTTCCGTTCATCATCATTCGAAAGGAGCTGCGCGGCACCGCCGAGGCCGCCATCACCATCAATCATGAGAGGATCCATATCCGGCAGCAGATCGAGCTTCTCCTTGTCATATTCGCCGTCTGGTACGCCCTGTTATTCCTCGTCAGCCGCCTGCGAGGAATGGCCTGGCACGAGGCATACATGAACATTATCTTCGAGAGGGAAGCATTCGACCGCATGTACGACATGGATTATCTTAAAGAGAGGAGATTGTTCTCCTTCCTGAATTACCGCTCAAAAAAATAATAGCGCCGGGCCGTCGTCGCATGGCCTATTTTTTCATTGACCGATTCCTCGTCCGCTGATACAGATTCATCCATGGAGAGAATGAGGATCTTCATCGTCGAGGACGAGCCGATCGAGGCCCTGGACCTCAGGCAGATCCTGACGCGCCTCGGCTACGACGTGGTCGGCGACGCGATTTCGGGCCGGGAGTGCATCGACAAGGTGGCCGTTCTGCTGCCCGACCTCATCATAATGGACATCAAGCTTGAAGGCGCCATGGACGGCATAGACACCGCCTGGGAGCTGCGCACGATCACCGACGCGCCGGTGATCTTCATCACCGCCATGTCGGACAAATCATCCCTCGAACGTGCCAAGGTCACCGAGCCTTACGGGTATATCGTAAAGCCTTACAACGAGCAGGAGCTCTACTCGACCATCGAAACGTCCCTTCACCGGAACTGGATCGACCGTCGGCTCAGGGAGAGCGAGACGAAGTACCGCGCCCTCTTCGAGCAGTCGAGGGACGCCATCTTCATGTGCGGCCGCGACGGCGCGATCACCACGGTCAATAACGCGATGCACGAGCTTACGGGATACTCCCCGGGGCGCCTGGCGGCAATGAATATCGCCGAGCTCTTCGCGAACCGCGAGGACGGCGCGATGGTCCTCGCCGATATCAACGACCGTGATTTCATCGAAAACCTGCCGGTCCGGATGAAAAAGAGCGACGGCTCCGACGCCGAATGCCTCCTGACGATGACGCGGATCGTCACGCGGGGCGGATCGGAATTCAACTGCCAGGGCATCATCCGGGACGTGACGGGCCACCGGAGGCTCGAGCGGGTCAGGGACGCGCTGTTCTTTGAAAAGATCAAGCGGGTCAAGGAGCTGAACTGCCTGTACCGCCTTTCCACCATCTCGGGGAACATCGATACGCCCCTCGATGACATATTCACCCAGACGGTCGAGATCGTTCCCACGGCGTTCCAGAGCCCGGGGCTCGTTTCCGTCAGGATCCGTTACGGAGACCGGGAATTCACGTCGCAGAAGTTCATTGCCGGGGCCCTGTTCCTTGTGGCGCCGCTGAAGGTTTTCGGGAAGAAAACAGGTTCGGTGGAGCTCTTCCACGCCATGAAGGGGCCCGGCGACGAGGATATCTTCACGAAGGAGGACCGCGACCTGGTGAACGCCGTGGCGGAGAGGCTCGGCATCGTCATAGAGCGCAAGACGACCTTCGAGGACCTGGCCGGGTCTCGGGAAGAGCTCCGGGGCCTTTCAACGCACCTCCAGACGCTCCGCGAGGAGGAGCGGACCGGGATCGCCCGGGAGATCCATGACGCCCTGGGACAGTCCCTCACGGCATTGAAGATGGACCTGTCGTGGATAAAGAACAGGCTGGATTCGCAGCCCGAGCTGGTATCCCGCGCCGAGGCGATGTCCTCGATGATCGACTCGACCATAAACACCGTCAGGCGGATTTCCTCGGAGCTCCGGCCCAACCTACTCGACGACATCGGGCTCATCGCGGCCATCGAATGGTCCGCCGGGGAGTTCGAAAAGCGCACCGGCATAGCCTGCCGCGTTTCGAGCGGGTCCGAGGAACCGGAGCTCGATGAGAAAAAATCCATTAATATCTACCGCATCGTCCAGGAATCATTGACAAATATCATACGCCATGCCAATGCTACGGCCGTGGATGTCGACCTTGTCATGGACGCGGATGAGCTCATCCTGACCATCCGGGACAACGGCAGGGGCATAACCGGCGAGGAGATAAACAACGCCCGCTCCCTGGGACTCATAGGGATACGGGAGCGCGCCCTGTCATGCGGCGGCACCATCGCCATCGAGGGCGCCGCGGGCAGGGGAACGGTCGTAACGGCCCATATACCGATCGGAGGTGCCTCATGAAGAGGATAATCATAGCGGACGACCATGAGATCGTGCGCGCCGGCCTGAAGCAGATCATCGCCGATGACCCGGAGCTATCGGTCGAAGGGGAGGCGGGCGACGGCCAGGAGCTGCTGGAAACGCTGAGGAAAAAGAAGTTCGACGTGGTGCTCCTAGACATGAAGATGCCCGGGCGCAGCGGCCTCGAGATACTGAAGCAACTGAAGATGGAGCACCCCTCTCTCCCGGTCCTGGTGCTCTCCATGCATCCCGAGGAGCAGTACGCGGTGCGGACCATCAAGGCCGGGGCGTCCGGCTACATCACCAAGGAGACGGCGCCGGACAAGCTCATCGAGGCCATTCGCAAGGTCTGCGCCGGGGGGAAGTACATAAGCGCCTCACTGGCTGAGCAGCTCGCCGACAGCATCGCGGACTCCCGGAGCAAGCCGCCCCACGAGTATCTCACCGACAGGGAGTTCCAGGTCATGTGCATGATCTCGTCGGGCAAGACCATAACCGAGATAGCGAAGGAGCTATTCCTGAGCGTGAAAACCATCAGCACCTACCGCCAGCGCATCCTGGAAAAGATGAACATGAAGAACAACGCCGAGCTGACCCATTACGTAATTTCCAACAACCTCATAGAGTGAAGCCCGTGCAACCATTGAATCTCTTTGCCTCCGCGCCGAAGGGCGTCGAGCCCATTCTCGCGGAGGAGCTGCGCGATTTCGGCGCCGCCGGATGCCGGGCCACCGCCGGGGGCGTGCATTTTACAGGGTCCCTCGCGGAGGCCCTGCGCGCCTGCCTCTGGTCGCGCACGGCCAGCAGGATCTTCCTCTGCCTCGGCGAAAGCGCCGTGGAAAAGAGCGGCGACATGTATGACGCCGCGCGGACCGTGCCGTGGGAAGATTTAGCCGCATCGGGGGCAACCATGGCCGTTGATTTCAGCGGGACCGGCGCCGGCATTAACAACACCATGTACGGGGCGCAGCTCGTCAAGGACGCGGTGGTGGACCGCATACGGGACCGGCGCGGGAAGCGCCCGTCAATAGACGCGAAGGAGCCGGATTTCCTGGTGAATTGCCACCTGTCGCGGAAAGGCCTGGAGGTGCGAGTGGACCTCTCCGGCGGGGGCCTCCATGCCAGGGGATACCGCCTTGAATCCGGGGCCGCGCCCATCAGGGAAAACCTCGCGGCGGCGCTCCTCATAAAGTCCGGGTGGCCCACGGTGGCGGGCACGGGAGGATCCTTCCTCGACCCGATGTGCGGCTCCGGCACCATGGTCATAGAGGCGGCCCTTATGGCGGCCGATATCGCCCCTGGCCTGAACCGCCTTCGATGGGGTTTCCGGGGATGGCAGGGCTTTGACCCCTCCCTGTGGGAGGATCTGGTCAACGAGGCGTCGGAGCGCATGATCAGGGGGCTCACCGGGGCGCCGAAATGCGTCGGCTTCGACAGCGACAGGGAAACCCTCAGGATGGCGCGGCACAATGCCGCCCGGGCCCGCGTGGAAACGATAGCACATTTTGAGAAACGCCTCCTGGAGGCAGCAGGACCGCCGCCCGGTCTCGCTGAAGGCCTTATCCTTACAAACCCCCCTTACGGGAAGCGCATGGGCGACGCGGGCGGGCTGCGCTCCCTTTATGAAGAGCTGGGGGACACCCTAAAGAAAAGCTTTCCCGGGTGGCGGGCCGCCGTCATAACCGGGGAGCCCGAGCTGGGCAAGCGCATGGGGCTCCGCGCCCACAAGTCCAATGTTTTTTTCAACGGCCCGCTGCAATGCAGGCTGCTACAGTTCCGCGTCGAGCCGGACAGCTTCATCGATAGAGAAGCCCTTGATTCACGAAAAATTCAGATAAAACTTGATCGGGCCCTGGAGCGCGGCGCCATTGCCTTCATGAACCGCATTGGCAAGAATATGAAGACCACGGGCAAATGGGCGGCACGGGAAGGGATCACCTGTTACCGCATCTACGACGCGGACCTGCCCGAATACGCCGTGGCGGTGGACCGGTACGGGGAGTGGGTCCACGTTCAGGAATATGCGGCGCCTCCATCGGTCGATGCGGTTAAGGCCGAAACCAGGCTGAAGGACGCCCTGACGGTCCTGCCGGAGGCGCTTGGCGTCGATGCCGGGAGGATAATCCTGAAAGTACGCCGCCGTCAGAAGGGCCCGAGCCAGTATGATAAGCAGAACGACCGGGGAGAGTTCATAGAGGTCGCCGAGGGCCCCTGCCGCTTCCTGGTGAATCTCACCGACTACCTCGACACAGGGCTCTTCCTTGATCACCGGATGACCCGCGGTTTGATCGGATCCCTGGCCAAAGGCAAGAGGTTCTGCAACCTTTTCTGCTATACCGGCACAGCCACGGTCCATGCCGCCCTGGGCGGCGCGCGGTCCACCGTTTCCGTGGACCTCTCCGCCACGTACCTTGACTGGGCCCGCCGCAACCTTGAGCTGAACGATATCCGGGGAGCCAGGCACGGCCTTGAGCAGGCCGATTGCCGCGAATGGATCGCCGCGTGCAGGGAGCGGTTCGATCTCGTCTTTCTCGACCCGCCCACCTTTTCGAATTCCAAGCGGATGAAGGGGTCTTTTGACGTGCAGCGGGACCACGGGGAGCTCATCAATGACTCGGCAAGGCTCCTGGCGCCGGGCGGGACCATTTTATTCAGCACCAACCGCGACAGGTTCAAGATGGATGAAGGCGCGTTGAAGGGCCTTGTCGCCGAGGATATCACGGCAAAGACCATTCCGAAGGATTTCGAGCGCAATCCGAGAATTCATTCATGCTGGATTATTAAGAGGAAGAGTTAAATAACTACTCAGAAAGGCGAAGCATGCCTGTTTATTGCTCTGTTTGCATGAGAGGAAAGATAGATACAAGCATATTCCGCCTGAATCTATAAACGTCAAATCAACATTTCGCGTCGGGAAAAGCCTCCGGGCCTGCGGAACTCGGACAAAGAAATGGAAGACTCAGACAGTCCTCGGCCCTTCGGCTTTTTTCCCGACGCTGTATCGCGTATTTCGATTAATGGTAATTAGGAAGAGATAAAAACCCTATTCTCCCACCAAGCCGATCAGGGCCGTTGACATCCAGGGTACGTAGGTGATGACAATGACCGTCACCAGGAGCAGGAGCAGGAAGGGCACCACGAACCGGTAGATGTTCACCAGGGGCTTGTTGAAGAGATATGACGAAAGGTAAAGGTTAAGGCCCACCGGCGGCGTCAGGTACCCCAGCTCCAGGTTGGCCAGGAATATGATCCCCAGGTGGACCGGGTGGATCTGGAATATCTCTCCCAGCGGTATGATGAGGGGCACCACCACCAGTATGGCCGAATAAATATCGAGAAAGCACCCTGTTATGAGAAGGGCTATGTTGAGCAGGATCAGGAACACTATCTTTGAATGGATATGCGTCTGTATCCATTGGGCCAGCGTCTGCGGGATCTCGGCGTCCACGATGTAATAGGAGAGGCCCTTCGCCAGTGCGAGGATGACCAGGATGCCGCCGATTATGGGCAGGCACTTGAGCATGACTGCGGGCAGGTCGCGGACGCGAATGTCCCGGTGTGCAACCATGGTAATAAACAGGGCGTAGATCACCGTGAAGGCGCCGATCTCCACCAGGGTGGTGAGGCCGGAAAAGAAGCCCGCCAGGATGATGACCGGCAGCAGGAGCTCCCATATCGATTTCCTGACCGCCACAAGGGCCTCTTTGCCCTTGAAGGGCACCCGCGGTATCCCGCCCCTGACGGCCGTCACGATACCCATGATGGAAAGGGCCACTATCATGAAAACGCCCGGTATGATGCCGCCGGCGTACATCTGCTTGATGCTTATCTGCGCGACCACGCCGTAGAGTATGACCGGCAGGCTCGGCGGAAACAGGAGGCCGATGCTTCCGGACGCCGTGAGGAGACCTGTCGTGAATTTTTCATTGTAACCACCGCTTTTCGTCAGGATGACGTAGAGGAGGCCCCCCAGGGCGAGGATCGTGACGCCGGAGGCTCCGGTGAAGGTGGTGAAAAAGGCGCACACCAGGACGACCACTATGGCCATGCCTCCCGGGAGCCATCCGATGAGTGTTCTAAAAAGATCGATGAGACGCTCCCCGGCCTTGCTCTCGGAGAGGATGAGGCCGGCAAAGGCGAAGAGCGGAATGGCCGGCAGGGGGCTGCTGATCAGCATGGTGTAGGCCTCGTTGGGAATGACCTCGAGCTGGCCGCCGGAACGGACGAAGAGAAGGTACGCCAGGCCTCCCAGGACAATGAAAATCGGCGTGTCGAAGAAGGCCGCCATGATAAGGAAGATGATTATCGGCAGCGACAGGAACGCCACCAGGGAATGGGATGCCTGCGCTATCATGTCGGTCGTCGCGCCCGCGTCGGGGAAATACGCCGTGATGATGTTGCCTATCTGCGGGAAGGAGAAAAAGGTCCCCACCAGTATCCCCATGGCGGCGATGATCTTTCCGGCGCGGTGCGTCGGGGCTTTCGTCACGAAGCGGACGCACATGACCGCATAGCCTATCGGCATGATGGCGGTGACGAGGCGGATGGGGAAGATACCGATCTCCTTGGCCGGGTCAAAGCCGATTATGACCATCGAAAGGGATGACCAGGCAAAAGCGGCGCTGAGCGCCGTCGACACGGCGCCGGTCACCCCGTATATCCAGTTCCTGATCCGCTCCTTGATGGCGGCGACACCGGCGGCAAGGGCAAGGTGCTTGCGCTCCCGGGACGTTATCATCCCCCCGATGAAAGTGAGCCAGAGGACGAGGTGCTGGAGGTAGTCGCTGGAATTGGGCACCCCTGTTTTGAATACCTTCCTGGCGATCACCTCGACGGCGGGGAGAAGGGCGAGGAGGATTAGCGCCGCGTAGGCGATATAATTCTCCAGTCTGTTGAAAAGAGCGCTGATCTTTTTAAGTATCATTTCTTGTTACGGTACTCTTTTAAATAACCTTGTATCTTTTCCAGCAGGTCCCGTGAAAAGGTTTTGCCCACGAACACGTCATATCCCTTGTTTCCTTCCTTCTGCCAGAGCCTGGCCGCGTCGGCCGGGACCTCGTGAATCTTCAGTCCGTGCTTGAGCATCGTGTCGATGGCCTTCTTCTCGAGAGCGTTTGTTTCCACGTAGAGGTTGTCAACGATTTTCTGTGCCGCCCTGAGGAGTTTCGGCCGCATCTCCGCCGGTACCTGGTCCCATGTCTTTTTGGAGACGACGAACCCGCCGATCATCGGGGCGATCTTGATGTTGCACATGTGCCTGGCTATGCCGAACCACTGGAACGAGGCGCTCACCAGCGGCGGGGCGTAAAAAGCCTCGATCATGCCGTTCTGGAGGGATGTCATCAGGTCGTTGGTGGACAGGGGGATGGCGTTGTATCCCATGACGCGCCATGACTGGAGGAGCTCCGCGTCGCCCTCAGATACTGAAATCTTCAGGGGCTTGAGGTCGCGGGGATACACGACCGGCTTCGTCGAAAAGAGGGACACCCATCCGGCCTTGGACCAGACCAGGGTGGAGAAGCCCTTCTTCTCGATAAGACGGTTGAATTGCGGCGTCGTCTTCTTCATGATGTACTCGAGCTCGCCGTCATCGTGAATAAGGAATGGAAGGCTCAGGGAGAAGACCTCGGGGGCTATATAGCTCATGCCCACGCCGGTGAAGATGGCGGCGTGCAGCTGGCCGATCCGCATCTTCCGTATCATGTCCGGCTCGTTGCCGACGATGCCGCCCGGGTAGATCTTCATGTCGATGGTCCCGCCGGAAATGGTCTTCCATTCGGCCGCTATCTTCTTGAGGGCCGTGTCCCAGGGCGACCCGCCGGGAGCGATGCTTCCCACCTTGATGGTGAGAGAAAAGAGGGGCGCGGTCAGGACGGCGGTCATGACCAGTGAGAGAATTGCTTTTGAAAAGTGCTTCATTTATTTATCTCCTTCATTCGTGTCTGAGAGGAACCGGTCTTCCCGGTGGTCCAGGAGCCATTGGGCCTTTCTCTGTGCTATGATATTGGCCAGCCGGTTGCCGGTTCTTTTTGATACGTCGACGGCGAGGGCCTTGTTGAGAAGATCGGTGAATTCCTTCACGTTCTGGTTGCCGACGGAAACCGTCGATGCCAGGGCGACGTAGGGCGACGCCGTGAGCCCCTTGGAAAACTCGAGGGCCTTCTTGAAATGGTGGCGCGCCTTTTCCTCGCTGCCCCCCATGACCTGGGGCAGGGAGCCGTAATAGAGGATGAAAAAATCATGGATGGCGCCGTCGTTGAACGATTCGTTCAGCCTGAGGGCGGCTTCCATCATGGCCGCGGCCTTCTTGACGCCGATGCCGATGTTCACGTCAAAGGGATCGGAGGCATAGGCGGCCATCCAACCCGCCGCCGCCCAGTAGAGGTACGGGACATCGTCGGGCTTCATTGAGTCCAGGCTGCCCTTGAACGAGTCGTTGTCGAGGGAAGCGGTAAAACCCGGGTATGAGATATCGATGCCCTTGAGAACGTAATCGCGGCCGCGCAGATAGAGCTTCCGGGCGCGCGATGTCATCCGGCTTTTTTTGTCCACCTCGGTATCGGGGAGCATGTCCGCCGGCGCCTGCACGTAGGCGTTGGCGTACATGATGAAGCCGCTTCCCGTGGCAAGGTACAGGCGGGGATTGTCCTTCACTTCCTCAATGAGGCTCTCGTAGAGCTTCAGGGCGAAGGGGAGGGCGTCTCCCACCAGCTCCGGATCGTCCTCCCCGGTGAAGGTCGTGCCGGACGTCGACGAAGAGAGGGCGTTGGCGACCATTGTCATGGCGGTCCTGTTGGCGGAACAGGATAGACAGAGGGGGAGTAAAAGAATGATGATTAGGCTGACTCGGGCGATTCTTCTATCCATGATAGGGTTAACCTGCCAATTCCTGAAAAGACTATGCTATATTTGAATATAATCAGTAAAAATGATAATATATAAAGAAAAAATCAAAAAACTATGACAAAATAGCAATAATTACAGGAAAGTCAATAATAATATCACAAAACAATTACCATGTGCAATACTGACCGTCAGTTAAATTAACTATTGACAGGGGATGTGATTCAATCGTTATTATGACATTCGTGTTGTTATGGACTACGTGTCTGTTCGGATAAAACCGTCAATTAGAATGCTCCGATTAACTCGATCAAGCCGGGGGACTTGAGAGATGCTGGATACCATCTTGAATCATCTGCTTTTTTATGGCGGAAGCCTCGCCCTGACCATGGCCCTCATGCAATTTGCCCAGATATTCCGCGACACCAAGCACCTATGGCTCTTTATCTTTTTCGCCTGCATATCCGCCATAGGGTTCCAGCAATACTATTATGGCGTATATGCCGTTCCCGACCATGATATCTCCCTCTGGCGGGGCCAGGCCGTGGCCTTTTTACTGGGCCCTTCGATCTTCTTTTTCTACAAGAAGCTTTTTTACAACGATTTTACCTTTAACATCAGCCATGCCTTTCACTTCGTTCCTCCCCTCATATCCCTCTGCATCGATTTTTTCATGGTCCTGACAGAAACGATAAAGGCCGGGCCGCTCCTTGAAGTCAGATCGATGTTGATTGCCGGCAATTATTATTACCTGATCTCCGCGGCCGTTATATTTATCATCTATAATATCTACATCCTTGTAAAAGAGGATTTTATATCGCTATTAATGACAAAGCAGTTCAGTGTCAAGGTCAACCAGGTGGCCCTGGTCTATATCGTCATGGTCCTCATGATCGCCATCATGTTGTTGTTTGCATTCATAATGCGGAATATCACTCTTGGCCGCATAGTAATGACCCTGATGATACTGCCTTTCCTGTTTATCTACATCGTAGGAAATCTCTTTCCGGAGCTAATATCGCTGATCACCAGTGTCGTTAAAAAGAACATCTACGAGCGCTCCCTCATCAAGGGCCTGGACGTGGAGGCGTTAAAGAGCCGCCTCGACGATCTCATGATCATAGACAAGGTGTATTGCGATGAGGACCTTAACCTGAAGCGACTCGCTCAAATGCTTTCCATCTCCCCCCACCAGTTGTCGGAGTTCCTGAACAAGAACCTCGCTATCAGCTTCAATTACTATATAAACCGATACCGCGTTGACGAGGCTGTGAATCTTCTCCAGACGCAGCCGGACCGGTCCATAACAGCCATCTGCTATTCGGTAGGATTCAACAGCAAGTCCGCATTTTATGAGGCTTTCACGAAATTCATCGGCATGTCCCCGGCGCGGTACAGAAAGTATCAAAAATAATACGAGTGGAAAAATTCTGGATTTATAAATCTGGAACTTTTGATAATTCTGGAATTATCCGTCCGGACGACTTTTTTTTAAGAATAACCTATTATATCATCAACCAGGCAATATCGCGGTTTTTAATCAAAACAGAGGATACGGCAATTTCAGGGAGCCGGATATTATTATTTATGGAGGAGAAAAATGGAAATTATAAAGGAAAAGTATGACGCCATTATCGTCGGATCAGGCGCCGGCGGAGCAAGCGTTGCAAAGGATCTTGCGGCGAAAGGGAAAAAGGTCCTCATTCTCGAAGGGAGCGGCGGGAACAAGATAAAGGGAACGTTCCTCTGGGCATTGGCTCACATGATGTTTCCCTTCAAAAGCCTTCTTTTAACGCCGGAGCTACTCGGCATGGTCCGCGGACTCACGACCGGCGGCAGCTCAGTATTCTATTACGGGACGGCATTTCCTGTAAACCATGACGCATTCAAAAAATACGGCATCGATTTGACTGGAGTCGAGGCCGAGGTCAGGAGGGAGCTCCCCATCGGCCCTCTCAAGGATGAAATGGTGACTCCCATGGCCAGGCGGATGATGGAAAGCGCCCGCGCCCTCGGGTATGACTGGAAGAAGCTCGATAAATTCATGTACCAGGACCGCTGGCGGCCGGGATACCGCTTCGGTTTTTACGGCGACCCCCATGAGGTAAAGTGGAGCGCTAAAATGCACGTTGATGAAGCGGTCAAAAAAGGGGCGGTGCTGTTAAACAGGGCAATGGTGAAGAAGGTCATCTTCGAAGGGTCGATCGCAAGGGGGGTTGAAGTGAGATACAAGGGCCGCACCACGCAGGTGTTGGCCAATACGGTGATTGTCGCCGCGGGCGGCATCGGTTCGCCGGTGGTGCTTCACAAATCCGGCATACGGAACGTCGGATACAATTATTTTTTCGACCCCCTCATCACCGTTTGCGGCAAGGTCAAGGACGTGAAAAAACGGAAAGACGAGATCCCCATGACGGCGGGATGCGTCATGCGCAACGAGGGAATAGTGATGACCGACATGGCGGAGCCTTTCCTGCTCGACCAGGTTTTTACCGCGTCGGCTTTTCGATTCTGGAGGCTTCTTGAAACGAAAAAAACGCTCCGTATAATGATCAAGATACGGGATGATCTGTCCGGGCACCTGTCGGATCGCGGCGGGGTGAGGAAACGGCTTACGCCGGCTGACAAGGAAAAGCTCAGGAAGGGCTATGACATGGCGAAGAACATACTCCTCAACGCCGGCGCGAAGGGGATATACAAGACCTGGAAGCTTGCGGCGCATCCTGGTGGGACCATTCGCATAGGCCATGTAGTGGATTCAAATCTTAAGGTGAAAGGATACGAAAATCTCTACGTGTGCGACTGCTCTGTCATCCCGGAGCCCTTCGGGTTGCCGCCGGTGCTGACCCTGGTGTGTCTCGGCAAACGCCTTGGGAAGCACCTGGCCAGCGAAAAACAGGGAGCTACCCGGGCAAAACAACCGGTTTACGCCGTGGAAAATTGACGCTGAGGGTGGCGAGGAGGGTTGCCGGATGAACAGGAAAGATACAGGTTTTGTCCGTGATAGGGTGGCCCGGCGGGACGCGGGCGGCTTCGTGGAGAGCTTCGCAAAGTCCTTCGTGCATACAGAGGAATTCCGGGTGATCCTGTATGGAGCACTGCCCGAGGTCCTTGCAGTATGGGCGGGACAGAGCAGGATCAGAAAGACCCTTGCCTCGATCATAGGCAGGGTCCTGGCGAAGGGGTTTGCGCCCCGGAGCGGCTTCGGCGGGAGTCCCGTCGTGGATACCTGCTCTGACCCCGAATTTCAGCGTCAGGCCGCGGCTCACGTTCCCGGGATTATCAACGCGGTGATCGCCGCCCTGGGGGCCTTCACGCGGGGCCTTTCGGAGATGCCGGAGGAAGAGCGCCGCTTCTTTCTGAAAGCTTTTATTGAAAATACGGACATGGGGGGTATCGGCGGGATAGTCGCCAACCTGGTGAAAAGCCTGAACATGGAGCGCCATGACCCGGCTTTTATCATTGAAGCGCTCAGGCCGAAAGTACGGTCCGTTCTCTCCGAGCTCGATTTCGGGGAGATCAAGGAAATGGCGGATGCCTCCGCCGACGGTATCCCCTCCCTGGTGGGCATGATAAACGAGGAGCTGTGGCAGTACCCGGCAAAGATGGTCTGCCTTCTCTCCCTCCTGCCTGCCCTGGGAAACATCCTGATACGGTCGTCCGTGAAAACGCTGGGGCCGATCAATGAGATGCCCCCGGACCTTCTCGCGGACGTAATCCTTTCACTGGTGCGGGATATTGACGGTAAAAGTATCGGCATGGCCGTGAACCAGGCCTTCGAATTGGTGAGAAAAATCCATACCGGCAGCGCCCTCATAGGAGACAAGGCAAGTCATGCCGTTCCCGCGGCAGTATCGCGTCTGGCTATCGATACGCTGGGAGAGATCGATGTGTCCCTCCTGATTAAGTCGCAGGGAATGCTCCGGGAGCTGCGGGACCTGGTGCGGATATCCGTCATTCAGGTGCTGGAAGATAATCCGGCCATAGCCGCGGATTTCTTCCAGAGCCATTTCAGGTCCCTGGTGTCATGGGTGCGGGCCTGGAGCCAGAAGGCGGAAACCTTCCAGAGGGTCTTCTCCGATGGGGACATTGCGAGGGAATTCGCCCGGGGCATGGGCGACCTCGACGCCCAGGAGATGGCTGCGGCGCTAAGCGCCGTCTGCGGCCTCTTTAACCAGGTTCGTCAGCTCTCACCGGGAACCATAAAGAGCTTCCTGTCGCAGTTTTTCAGCGCCCTGGACGAGCGGGTGCTGGCCGAGACGGCGCGGTGGCTCGTCGATGACGTCGTCCAGTCGATGAAGCCGGTCGCGCCGGAGATCATGCCGCCGGTCATAAACGGATTGGCTGAGCTTATCGCTCCGGACGGTGAAATGTCGGATGAAATGAAGGAAGCCTGCGACAGGCTCAGGGGACTTTTCAGCAAAGGGGAGGTATCGGCATGAAAAAAGAGCTCATGGAAGCCGCGATAACCCTCAACAACGATTATGTACAGGATTGGAAAAAGGCCGGGAAAAAGGTCGTGGGCTACACCTGCTCCTATGTGCCCGACGAGCTCTTCGACGCGGCCGGGATACTGCCGTACCGCGTGCGCGGCTTCGGTGCGACCGAAGCGACCATCGGCGATACGTATTTCGGGCCTTTTATATGCAGCCTGCCCAAGGCGATGCTGCAACTGGCCGGGGAAGGCAGGTTCGATTTTCTCGACGGCGCCATCATCACTCCCGGGTGCGATTCGATGCGGCGCCTCGACGAGTGCTGGCGCAAGGCGGGGGAGGACATCGACGGGATCCTGCCGAAGTTCTTTTTCCATTTCGGCGTGCCCCACAAGTTCGCGGATTACACGGTGAAGTGGTTTATCGATGAAATAATGAGACTGAAAAAAGCCATTGAGGATCATTTTAACGTGTCCATCGCCGATGGCGCTCTCCGTGAATCGATACGGCTCTATAATAAAAGCAGGGACCTCCTGGACGCCTTCGATGGCATCAGGATAGCGGAAGATACGGCCCTTACCGGGACAGAGGCCCTGGCCGTGATCCTGTCCGGGACCACGATGCCCAGGGCGGTCTATGTTGAATTACTGGAAGGTCTTATCGAAGAAATGCGGAAGACCGGGGGAAGCCTGAAGAACAGGACCCGTCTCATGCTCGTGGGAAGCGCCAGCGACGACGTGAACCTGGTGAGGATGATCGAGGGAGACAGGGCCATCGTGGTGGCGGACAACCTCTGCTTTGGATCGCGTTTCCACGTGGACCGTGTGGACGAGAGCGGTGACCCGGTCGAATCCCTGGCGCAAAGGTACCTTGCTAAAAATGAGTGTCCCCGCATGTACGGCGAGTACGCCGGAAGGCTGAAGATGCTCACCGACAAGGCGGCGAAGGCGAAGGTCGACGGCGTGATACTGCAGAACATCCGTTTCTGCGATCTCCACGGCTCGGAGAACGGGCTCTTCGAGCGCGACCTTGAGGAGGCCGGCATCCCCTGCCTGAAGATCGAGCGGGAATACGGACCCCTGGTAGAAACGGGCCGGTTGAAGATGAGGGTGGACGCGTTCCTGGAGCGTATCGGACAGAGGAGGCGAACGGCATGAGACCTGAACTGAAGGAATATAAGTTTGATACGATGCTCTGGAGTACCTTCGCGGCCGCGGCGAAGCTGAAAAGCGGCTCTGACAAGGAATACCGCACCATGATGAAGTATATTCCCTATTTCAATGGTACGGTCGCTGCGGTGCTGGACACGGGAGACCCGGGACAGCTTTTCATCGAATGCGTGGCAAAATATTTCGAGAACTATATTACGGCCCGCGATAAGGGATTCCATAACGCCATTACGACGTTTTGCTTTTCCCCTGGAATCCTTTATGCCATGGACGTGTACCCCATTTGTCTCGAGGTTCTGTCCGTGGCCCAGACCTTCGCGTACCGCCGCGGCACGGCGGAATTTCTCGACTACTGCAACGAGGTGGGATACACGGAAACGTCCTGCTCCTCCCAGCGGGGGACCCTGGGGGCCTTTCTCGCCGGCGTGGGGGCTGACGTGGACATGGTCCTCACCGATACTCCCGGCGTGTGCGATACCAACGCCAACGCTTTCGCCTTCGCGGCGGCTTATCTGAAGGTGCCGTTCTTTTCTCTCGACATGCCGCCGGTCCTGGCGGACCCCAGGACCGATGAATACCATAACGGGGATTTCAAGGCGCTCATCGCCTTTCTCGAAAAAAACACCGGCAGAAAGCTGGATATCGACAGGCTCCGGACCGTGCTCAATGAGATCGAGAAGCAGGAGCTGCTGGTGGCGGAGATGGAAGAACTGGCCCGTATTGTTCCCAATCCCTTCCCTGTTTCCTTCAACCTGATGAAGTACGCGACGCGGTTTCTCTTCTCCGGTATGAAGGAGTGCACGGCGGTGCTGGAGTCGATGGTCAGGATTGGTACGGACAACGCCTCCAGGGGAGTTTCGGGCCTCTCCGGGGGCAAGGAAAAGCTCCGCGCCTTTTTCTGTTACATTGACCATTACACTAACAGCCTGAGGCTCTGGGATTTCCTTGACCGGAACGGGATCTGCTACCAGGGGAACATCCTCAGCCGTTCCTGGGCCGTCACGGCCCCCCATGTGAAGGAATACAGCACGGAACACGCGGCGTACTCCTTCGATCTGAGCGACCTTGACTCGATGATCAGGACCATGGCCAACCACAACTCGCGCATGCCCATGATCAAGTCGATCCGCGGGCCCTACGACGCGCCGGACATGTGGCTCCAGGACACCCTCTCGCTGGCGAAGATGTACGGGGCCGACTGCATCATCTACAACGGCACGCCGGGATGCCGTAACACCTGGGGCATGGTGAAGCTCCTGGCCAGGGATACGGAAAAGGCCGGGTTCCCGACCTTCATCATGTACGGCGACGCATTCGATGACCGTGTCGAATCGTGGGAGGCGTCCCGGGACCGCCTGGAGGAATTCTTGAAGGTAAGGAGGCTGCTGGTATGATGGTAGCTGGATGCGACGTGGGCTCTCTCACGTCTAAAGCGGTCATTATGAAAGACGGAAAGATAATTGAATCGGTTATCATAAAATCGAAGGCTAAGCCGGGCGATTCAGCCGACGCGGTCATGGGTCAGGCCCTTTCGAAAAAAGGGCTTACCATGAAAGACATGGCCTACTGCGTGGGCACCGGGTACGGCCGCGACAGGATGTCCTTCGTGAACGAGGCCCTGACGGAGATTGCCTGCCACGGGCGGGGCGCCCAGTGGCTGGTACCGTCGGCCAGGACTGTAATTGATATCGGCGGCCAGGACTGCAAGGCCCTGCGGCTTGACGGGCAGGGAAAGATGGTTAAGTTCACCGCCAACGACAAGTGCGCTTCCGGCACGGGAAGGTTCCTCGAAGTCATGGCCAGGGTGCTCCACGTGGAGCTTGACGACCTCGGCGCGATGTCCGCGATTTCGAGGAATCCCATAACCCTGGCGTCGGCCTGCACGGTATGGGCCCAGGCGGACGTAATCCAGCACCTGAACGGCGGCGTGCCGGTGGAGGACATAGCCGCGGGGATCAACAGCGCCATGGCCGGCCGCATGGCCGTCATCGTGAACAACATCGGATACGAGAAGGACGTGGTCATGACCGGCGGCGTGGCCAAGAACGCCGGGGTGGTGGCCGCCCTTGAGAAGCTGCTGGGGCTCCGGATCAAGCGCCTCGCCAGGGCCGATCCGCAGCTCGCCGGCGCCATAGGCGCCGCGCTTTTCGCGAATGAACGGGCAAAAGGAGGGACGATATGATCGCGGCTGGATGCGATGTGGGTTCTCTGACCGCGAAGGCGGTCATCATGGACGAAAGCGGCATCGTGGCGTCGGCGGTGGCCCTGGCGAAGAGGTCGCCGGAAGAATCGGCCCGGACCGTGATGGACCTGGCCCTGGAGAGCGCCGGCATTGCCATGAAGGATATAGGCCGGTGCGTGGGCACCGGGTACGGCAGGAAGCATGTGTCCTTTGTCAGCGCCGTGGAATCCGAGATCGCCTGCCATGGCCGCGGCGCCCTGTGGCAGGCGCCGACCGCCGGAACGATCATTGATATCGGCGGCCAGGACGCCAAGGCGATCAAGGTGGACCCGTACGGCAACGTCAAGCGTTTCATCTATAACGACAAGTGCGCCTCCGGGACAGGCAGGTTCCTTGAAATAATCGCCGAGGCCCTGGAAATCAGGCTCGAAGACCTTGGCGATATCTCGGCGAAATCGACGAAGAAGATAACCCTGTCGAACCAGTGCGTGGTCTTCGCCGAGACAGAGATCATATCCCTTGTGAACGAGGGGGCCGAGATACCCGACATCATCCGCGCCCTCCACAACGCCGTGGCAAACAGGGCGGCCGCCCTGGCCAAAAGCATCACCATCGAAGGTGACGTGGTCATGACCGGCGGCGTGGCGAGGAACGCGGGGATGTTCGAGGCCCTTAAAGGCGCGTTGGGGAAAGATATCATAAAAGTCGAAAATCCGCAGATAAACGGCGCCATCGGGGCTGCCCTGATGGCCCTTGACTCTTTGCGGGGAAAGGGTGCGGAAAGCGTGAATCTGAAAGAGGACGCCCTTGTCCGGTGAGGCGCAATGAAGCTTTTTGAAGAGATAATAGACGATCTCCGGTCATGGATCGAATCTGTAAAGGGATCGCCCCATGGGTACGAGGAGCGTATAGCGGTCTTCAGGCCCTGGCCGGCGGGAGAGCGGGGAAACATCGTGATGCAACGCGATACGGCGGTGGAGCTCGGCAATCCCCGGGACGGGTCAGCGTCGTTCCTGCTCTGGACAGAGGACCAAGCCCTGGTGCGGGACGGCCATCTTACCCTCGTGGGACCGGAGGTCGCCGGCAAAGCAGGTGCCAGGCTTCCGCTGGGGAAGGCCGTGATCCTCGCCGTTGAGGGCTTCACCGAGGAGAACTGCTATGACCGGCACCGCGAGATCGAGCTGATGCGCTACGACATGAACCTGAAGGGCTACATGATGAGGGCCGTATCGCAGTACCTGCGCGAGTGGAGCAGGATCAGCAGAGAGGCCGTGGCGGAGGGATTCTCACTGGAGATCCTTGCCGCGGCTCTCATGGACAGGTACCGTACCCTGGACTATGTGCGGGCCGTGGAAACGATCATCGTCACATCGTCCTCCGAGGACGTGCTGTCGCTCCAGCGCATCGGCGAACGCGCCGTGAGGCTTATCGGCGCCATGAACAAGATGGCCGGTGAAATGTCCTTCGACTGCGGCACCTGCGATTATACCGATGTCTGCGGCGAGGTGTCCGGCCTCAGGTCAATGAGGGAAACCCTGCGCGGCAGGGAGAAAGCGGCCTATGAAAGGAACTGATAGAATGAATACGACAATTATAGCCGTGTGCGGCAAGGGAGGCGTGGGCAAGACTTCCATTAGCGCCATGGCCGCCGCGCTTCTCGCTGAAGACCCTTCAAAAAAGGTCCTTGCCATTGATGCGGACCCGGCGGTGGGCCTTGCCCTTTCGCTGGGCTTCCCGGCAAAGCGGACCATTGACGACATCAGGAACGATTTGATTGCAAGGGTGAAGGATGGGACCAGGGAGGACATGAAGCAGATCGCCACTGCCCTCGATTACGAGGTGTTCAGGGCCCTTGAAGAGAAGGATAATCTCGCCTTCCTCGCCATCGGCAGGCCGGAGCGGGAGGGATGTTACTGCCAGGTCAATGATTTTCTGAAAGAAGTCATAGAATCGATCTCATCTAATTTCGATTACGTGGTGATCGACGGGGAGGCTGGCATCGAACAGGTGAACCGAAGGGTGATGGAGCGGGTGAGCCACCTCCTGCTCGTCTCCGACCGGTCGGCCAAGGGCCTTGCCGTAGCAGGGAGCATCCTTGACGTGGCGGCGAAAACGGTCGGATTTGAACGGTGCGGACTCATCGTCAACCGTGTCCGTTCCGGCGAGGAGGGGAAGGTCGTGGCGCCGCCGGGGCTTACCCTTCTTGGCGTAATTCCCGAAGATGACCTGATACGGGATTTTGATATTGATGGGAAAAGCATCCTTGGTCTGCCTGAAGGCCCTGCCCGGACCGGTATGGGCCGTTGCATTGCGGCCTTCGGACTGGCAGCGGCATTTAATGATACACGCACCGAAGGAGTGAGGACATGAACCGGATCGCCGACAGCTCTCTTTTTAACGATCTCCTGGCCGATCCGCTGAACAGCCTCGTGGAACAGGCGATGAGCGAAGGGCGCGTTCCCATGGGCTACACCTGCAGCTATGTTCCGGAGACGCTTCTTTCAACCGGCAAGCTCTTCCCGGTGCGCCTCCGGGCCCCCGGCATTGCAGGCACGGAGCTTGCGGACACCTACATGTCCAATGTTATCTGTTCCTATACTAAGAGCCTCCTCGAATCGGCCCTGTCAGGGGCCTATGATCATCTGGGAGGGGTGGTCTTTACGGCAAACTGCGACCACATGCGCCGCCTGATGGACAACCTTGCGTACCTGAGAAAGCCGGCCTTCAGCCACACCCTGGACGTCCCCCACAAGCGGGGCGGACCGGCCCTGGATTGGTTCATGGATGAGCTGGGGGCACTTGCCGATAAACTGTCCGGCCATTTCGGGGTCAGAGCAACGGGGGAGGATTTATCGGAAGCGATCCGCGGCCGCAATGCCTATGCGCGGGCCCTTCGTTCGATCGGCGACCTGAGAAAGCATGACCCGCCCCTCATTACCGGCGGAGAGTTCCACCGGATCATGATTGCCTCCCAGGTAACACCGAAAAACCTGTTATTGCCGCTGGTGGAAAAATTTCACGTAAAAGCGGTGGAGCGCGGCGGTGTCGGATCCTTCAGGGCGCGGATCATGGTGGCGGGGGGGGATCTCGATGATACTTTTTTTATCGATACCATCGAGTCCCAGGGCGGCCTTGTTGTCGCTGACCGGTTCTGCACCGGGTCGCTCCCCGGTCTGGATCCCGTGCCGGAAACGGGCGATCCCCTGCGCGCCGTGGCGGAGCACACCCTCGCCAAGGTGCTGTGTCCGCGCATGATGGAGGAGTTCGATGAAAGGGCCGCGGCCATCCGCGAGACAGCGAGGGAATACCGGGCGGACGGCGTTGTTCTGCAGGCGATCAAGTTCTGCGATACCTGGGGCGTCGAGGGGAGCACCATGACCTCGGAGCTCCGTTCCTCCGGCATGCCGGTGCTCCGCCTGGAGCGGGAATACCGTCATGGCGGGGAAGGGCAGCTCCGCACGCGCGTCCAGGCATTCATCGAAAGCATGGGAAAGTGACAGGCGGGAGAACATGATGTTCAGCGTGCATAACGGGAGGATTACAGATCATGGATAACACCGGGCCTTCGGCGGGCGATTACCTGAAGCATGGGAAGTATTTGATCCTCATCCTGTTGAGCTTCGCCCATCTGGCGCTGCGGCGCGGTCCCCTTTCGCTGATCCGGGACATGATGCGGTATCCGTGGATACTGACGCTGCTCAAGGCGCCGCTGCTGATGGGCCGCTTTGCCCATGGCCGAACCGGGCTCTACCGTGAAGCCAACGAGCTGCTCATCTCTTTCATCGTGAAAAGAATGGTCCACGTTCTTATTTATACCCTGAAACGCAATGACAGGTTCATCATTCACCAGGAGATGGTGCCTCCCGAGATATCCCAGGCCATGGGATTGAACGTGTGGCCCGCGGAGCTGCTTTCAATCCTGCTGCCCATCATCGACACCCACGCCGCGGAGCGCTATATCGACCGGTGCGAAAACGAGGGGGTCCCCCCGGATGTGTGCAGTCACGTCAAGATGACCCTGGGCGTAGTCCTGAACGGGGAAATGCCGCCCTCATCGAATATCGTGAGCTCGAACCTGCCCTGCGACGGGAACATGACCGGGTACGAGATCACCCGGCGGTGGAACGACGCTGCCATCTACCGGCTCGACATCCCCTTCAATTTTTACGATGACCGGGCCGCGGATTATTTCGCCGGGGAGCTCCGGAGGATGATCGCATGGCTCGAGGAGAATACGCCGGGCAGGATGGACTGGGACAGGCTGCGAAGGATCTGCGAGGAGAGGAACCGCATGGCCGAGCTTGAAATAGAGCTCTGGGAGATCATAAGCGCCAGGCCGTCCCCCCTGGCGGCGGAGCCCGTATACCTGAGCCACCTCTGGGCTTTCAATATCGATCCGGGAAACCCCGTGGCCACCCGGCATTTTAAGCGACTCGTGGACATGGCCAGGCGGAACCTTGAAGCCGATGTTGCAGCGGTGCCCAACGAGCGGTTCCGCGCTGTCCTCTGGAATCCGCCGCTCCTCCATTTTTCAGATCTGTTCCAATGGGCAGAGGAGGCCTATGGAGTCACCCTGGTCATAGACAGCATGACCTACAACTCCCAGCCGCTGATAGACACGGCCACGCCGGATACCATGCTCCGCGACCTGGGCAAAATTATCATGCAGGGCCCGATGGCGCGCCACACCAGGGGCCCGGCTGAAAACTACATCGACGATATCTTCAGGATATATCAGCGGTTCGACCTCGACATGGTATGGGTCGCCGGTCATATCGGGTGCAAGAACACCATGGCGCTCAACCAGATGCTCCGGGAGGCGTGCCGCGAGCGCGGCGTGCCGCTGCTCATCATAGAATACGACCTGTCTGACCAGCGCATATGTTCCCATGAAGGCATTATCCGCCAGATCGATCACTTCATGCAGAATGTCATGAAGGTCGGGAGGAACGGGGCGGGGAAGGAGAGAATTGCTGCTGTGACTAAGTGATTTGTGAACCGGCGGGTGCGCAACCCCTATGGGGTGTCATCGCGAGCGAAGCGATGTGCGCCTCGATGGTGCCCGGGGACCACGGTTCACGGCGGCTGCTGAGCGAAGCGTTGCAGTGAGCTTGTCGAACTGTCGAGGCATGTTTCATCGTCCCGAGTGTGTCGGGACTCCTCGCAATCACAGAATAGTAAAGAATTTACCATCGAGAGGGATTGGAATGGAAAAAAGATATTTCGGCGGGTGCGACATCGGCTCAACGACCGGCAAGGCGGTCATACTCGATGAAAGCGGGGCCGTGGCCGCCTCGGTCATCATCCCCTCCGAGATCGATCCGGAGGAGACTTCGCGCATCGTCATGGAAAAGGCGTGCTCCATGGCCAATGGAGTGAAGGATGGCTGCGGCCTGGCATACCTGGTGGGCACAGGCTATGGAAGGAACGAGGTGCCTTTCGCGAATGAGAATATCTCCGAAATAAGCTGCCACGCCATGGGCGTTTTTGCCTGCGACCCGGCCATTAAAACGATCGTGGATATCGGAGGGCAGGACCTGAAGGGCATTTCCGTGGCGGAGGACGGGTCCGTGCTGGAATTCGCCATGAACGACAAGTGCGCCGCCGGCACCGGGCGCTTTTTCGAGGCCATGAGCAGGGTCTTCCGGATGAGCCTCGATGATTTTTCACTGCTGTCGTTGAACGCCCGGAAGACAATACCCGTTACGGCCCAGTGCAGCGTCTTTGCCGAAAGCGAGGTCATAAGTCTCCTGGCGAAGAAACAGCCGCCATCCGACGTCGCCGCCGGCATACAGGCCGCCGTGGCCAAGCGCTGCTTCACCCTCCTGAAGCGCATCGGCGTCAGGGAAAAGCTGACCGTTACGGGCGGCTGCGCCAAGAATGCGGGCCTCATGAAGGCATTGGGAGACCTTCTCCGGATGGAGATCGCCTCCCTGGTTCTGGATCCCCAGCTTATGGGCGCCCTGGGGGCAGCGGTATTAGCCTGCCGCAGGGGCGGCGGGATTGAATCGGTCCGCCTCCGGGTCGGCGACGCATCGTCCGCGCCGGTTCGGTGATGGAATGCCGAAATTCGTCGAAATGACGGTTTTGCGCCAGGTATATTATATCAATGAGGTGTTAAGCGGAAGCTTGATGAAAAATGTAGTTCCCTTCATGAATTCGGATTCAAACCATATTTTGCCCTTATGGTTTTCCTCGATGATACGGTGCACTACATAGAGCCCTATTCCCGATCCGGACTGGGTCTTGAAGGATGTCTTGGTCGTGAAATAGGGAGCGAATATCTTCTTCTTGTCATCGTCGCTGACGCCAATGCCATTATCGGTTATTTCAATCAATGACCCGTCCGCCTGCCGGCTGAGCTTGATTTGGATAACGGGCTCGTAGCTCTTTCGGTCCTCGGGATTTTTCAAGATATTTCTCTTTTCCTCGATGGCCTCGTAGCTATTGTCGATGAGATTGTACATTGATTCCATGAGCTGGGTCATGACGCCATAGATAATGGAATCCTGCTCTATTTCGGTTTTGATCGGAAGCTCCTCGATGCCGTGCTTGATCTTGGCAAGGTCGATGGCGCCATCGACAACGTCCTTGAAGGGGAGGTCGAAGAAGGTGTTGCGCTTATCGTCGGCAAGGGTGTAATTGAGGATTCCCTGGATCACGGAATTTGTCCGTATAACGTTGTCTACAATAGACTCGCTGATCTCATAGAGCGAATCAAATGTCTCCTTGACCGCCGGGTTCCGGCTGACAATGTCATCGTGCATGCTCTTGAAGTCCTCTATTTCGTGCTGGATCTGCCGAGAGCCGAGGGAAAAGTGGTTGAGGCGGTTCCGTATCTGGTGCGCGACACCCTCGGCCATGCCGCCGATGAAGGCCAGCTTTTCCGCTTGGAAAAGCCGTTCCTGCGTCTTTTTGCGTTCCTCAAGGAAAATACAGTTCTCGATGGCCATGGCGGTCTGATGAGAAAGAAGCTCGAAGATCTGGAGGTCATCTTCCGTATAAATGGATTTGTTTTGTTTTTCGCCCATCACCAGGAATCCCAGGAGCCTGTTTTCAATGAAGGACGGAACGATCATCTTTATTTTGTGGTTCGTGTCGCTGTGGAAAAGATGGGACATCTCCTCCAGGACAAGAGGATGCTGATGCTGCTTCAAGAGGTCTATAGTGGGGTTGTCGTAGGGGATGCAGAGCCCTTCAGGGAAGACCGTATCCGTGCTGGCGGCCCTGAGGGAATAGCATTCATTTTCCCTTTCTTCCAGGAAGATGGCGGCATAATCGATCTTGATGATGTTTTTCATGCCGTAGATGATGAGGCGCAGCAGACGGTCGAGATTGTGTTCCCGGAGCATGAACACAACGGAGTCGTTAAGCTTCCTCTGGTATTTCCGCTGCTGGAACAGGAGCAGGTCCTCGGCTTTGCGAAGGAGATACCGGTACAGGACGGGGCCGATGGTGGCGAGGACGAAGAGGGAGAGGAATGAGAGAAAACCGAAATTGGTCTGGAGCCCGATAAGCACCGGGCTGCCGAGCACCAGCGTATATATGCCGATGAAAATGCCGGTTCGCGTGAGTACGATTTTTATATCCATAAGGCGGAACCGGATTATGGCGAATCCCATAAGGGCTATATAAAAAACAATAAGGATGTTTGCGTAGGGGGGGAAGTTGATATTATACCACATGGGCCAGTTCGAGGCGCCGCCGATAAAGCCTATGAGGCCGGAAACGATTGTGTATTTAATCTGCTCGCGCAGGCGCCCGGTAATGGTTTTCAGGCTCCAGACAAGTCGAATGAAACCATACAGGAGCTGCCAGATCCAGAATGCGAGGTATACATGGAAGATGACTGTCGGCGCAGGCCAGTATCCGAGCCCATACCTGGGTTCGAGGTGAGTGTAAAGCTGGGAAGATATGTTCAATATGATGAATAGTACGTTGACCACGGTATAACCGACAAGCTCGTATTTTCTCCGGTCAATTTTATCGGTAAGGGCGAACACATAGAACATGAAGGTGAGATTTATCAGTATGATTCCGGTGAAGAGAACCTTGAACCATACCATGGCCATTTCCGGCGTGGAGCTCAGCTGCCAGATAAAATACCCGGCGCTGTAAAAGGCGATGCTCAGGCTGTTGTAGGAAAAATGCCGGTTAAGTATGCCGCGGGGATTCTTGGATAACACGACCGCCGCGAGGAATGCGCTCCCCAGAAAATTAAGCAGTCCTGTGAGGGCAAGATATGTCATCTACTGCTTCTTTTTTTCTATTATCATAAAGAAAATGATATTGGTTTCCGTTTCTCGTTTGACGGACAGGTCGAAATCCTTAATACCGGAGCTCTTCACCAGGCTGATCGTTTCCGGCTCGTTTCTCAGGTGGAACGTCCAGTCGCACCACCAGTCGGCGGCAAGGGGGCTGAAGTTTTTCGAATCCTTATGGGCGATGACAAGCTTTCCCCCGGGATTCAGGAGGCTGTACATGAAAAGGATAAGGGATTTAAGCGCCGGTTCCGGGATATAATCGGCCAGGCCGATAGTATAGACAAGATCCTGGCCGAACAGCTGTCCGCGGTACATATCCGGATTTTTTATATAGTCATACACGCTGTTGCACTGGGTGCGGTATTCGACAGTGGAGGGGGATTTCTTAAGAACGTTGAGAGAAAAGTCGAGAGCGTCCTTGTCCTGGTCCATCAATGTAAAGGATATGGATTTTGAAGTATCGAAGGTGTTCTCCTCGAACATCTCCTTTATTTCCCGGCATGAGCCGCAGGCGATATTGAGAATATTTTTTCTTTCCCCGGGCGCGCTTTTTATAAAATCAGCGAGAATATCTTTCATTTTATCTTTGCGGCTTCTGACTGCGCGGGCATAATCATCCAGTTGGAAACGCCTGTCTATGCAGTAACCGATCTTGTCGGAAAGGATTTTATTGTCGTAGATTATTTCGATCAGGCCGAAATCACCGGCATAGCCGCTCGGTTTTGTGAAGGCGTGCTTTACAATCCTGGACTTGATTCCCAGGGGAATGACGCATTCCCGGAAGATCCTTTTGACGGTCTTCATGTGATCGGAATTGTTGATGGCCTCTTCAAGTTCTTTCCCTTCGGGAAGTATTATATCAGTCTCCCGTATCAGAATATCGCTGGCAACTGCTTCGCCAATGTCGCCTTTTTCAAGGGCCTCTTCCAGCCCGTAAATGATCCCGAAATATCTCGTTGCCTTGCGCCAGAAGTCCTCGATGAGTTTTTTTTCACTGCCGCTGGAGATTTTTGAGGTAAGGGGCTGTATTTTTTCCATCATCGATGTTTGTATCTTCACATCGATATAATTTTCTTTAACGTTCATATTGACCTGTACAATCGATTAAGCGCGTTAGTGCCAATTATTACTTTTAATTGAATTGATAAGACCGAAAGGATTAACTTTAAATTTTTTACCGTATTAATTTATGCTGCCACTTAAATCAAGTATAAATTATATTCCATGAAAGAAATAGTGAATAAATTGTAATATGCAAGAAAACCCATGGGTCAGAAATCAAAGAATCTGCTCACGGAGATTAGGTGAGCTCATCAATGATGAGCTGCGGCGAAGCTGCCCTGTATTCGGGTAGGAAGAGCGAGCTGCCATACAAATTATATGCATGTCTTTTCGGGTTGCCATGACCGGGACAATATATTTATTAATGATGTCATTGACCCAGCAATATGATGCTGCTGGCCATGACGGCCATGCCCGTGATGAGACCGTACATCGACAGGTGATGCTCTCCATATTCGCGCGCGGCAGGCAGCAGTTCGTCAAATGAAATATAGATCATGATGCCGGCCACCGAGGCAAATACGATGCCGAGGACAAAGTTATTGAGGAAGGGCATCAGGATAACATAGGCGATGAGGGCGCCGAAGGGCTCGGAGAAACCGGAAAGCAGTGAAAGGAAAAATGCTTTCTTCCTTTTGCCCGTGGCGCAGAATACCGGCACGGATACGGCGATGCCTTCGGGGATGTTGTGGATCGCGATGGCAAAGGCGATAGCAATGCCGATGGATGGGTTTTTCAACGCCATGGTGAAGGTCGCCACGCCTTCAGGAAAGTTGTGTATCATAATGGCTGCCGCGACAAGGATGCCGGACCTGTAAAGCTTATGATTGACCGGGATTGTTTCACAGGTGCCGATCTCTTCCACCATGTGGGACTCGTGGGGGTTCTCATAAGATGGGACCAGGTAATCGATGACGGCAATTATGAGTATGCCTCCAAAGAAGCCGGCCACCGTGGCCCAGAGACCGCCCTGCTTGCCCATCTCCTCGATCAATAATTTATTAGATTCAATGATAATATCTATAAAGGACACATATATCATGACGCCAGCGGAAAAACCGAGGGCTATGGCGAGGAATTTTGTATTGGTCCGCTTTGTGAAGAAAGCGATTATACTGCCGATGCCGGTGGATAATCCCGCGATTATTGTCAGGGCAAAGGCAAAAGCAATATTGTTATCCATATAATAATACCGGCGGAAATCTATTTGATTGCGCAGGATTTTCCATGCGACGCATGAATCCTGATTAGTTAATGATAAAGTACAATTAGATCGTTCTAATAAATTTTGTCAACTCTAATGATGATCGGTTATTAAAGAGTGCGGCCCAAAAACAGGGACGCACTCTGAGAATAATATCGGTTTTTGATCCATTGTTATTATCTTCGATGCCGGTGTTTTCCATGAATGTGACGGTGACATGCTCAGCGGCATTGTCGCGGTATCAGCCCAATCGGGAAACATAAGAGAACTATACGATCTCTATGTCGGAGGTGGGAAAAATCTTGACATGATAAATTTCATGATAAAGAGTGATTATCGTTTAAATTGCAGTAATATAAACATACTCTATCCAGGATGCCAATGGACATTTCGCTGATCATCCACCCGACCATATTCCTTAGCTTCCTCATGGCCGTCGGTCTGCTCATCCGGCCATGGCGGTTCAGGAATGTCGTCCTTGCCCTGTTCATCGCCGAACTGGGTTATCTCACCCTGTTCATCTACCTGCTCCACACGAAGCTCATTCTGCAGTACCCGTCATATTTCCTGATACTGCTGCCCATCGAGCTGAGCATCGGCCCGCTCCTGTATCTGTACGTGCTGAGCTTTATCAAGAACAAGCAGAAGTTCTACTACTACGATATCGTGAATTTCATACCGATGATCATTGTCGTCATTATCATGATACCTTTCGCCTTCGTCCCCGATGACGCCAAGAGGGACCTGGTCAGAATGTTCCTCCTCCAGGAGGAATACAAATTCATCCAGATCCTGATATCGGCCATCGCCGCGGTGGTGCTGCCGATATTCTACATATCCCTCTCGATCTGGCAGATATGGTTCCGCAGGCCCAGCGAAAACCTTGCCTACCAGCCCCTGATATTCCTGATAACGCTTCTCATCATATGGCTCTTCCTGGGCATTGTCGGCATTACGGGCTCCGTGACCCTCTCCGAAACCCTTCTGGTACTGGACAATATCATCATCAGCCTCATCGTTGTCGGGTTTTACCTGATATCGATCAGGTATCCCTACCTGATGCAGTTCGGCACGATACCGCCGAAGAGAAAGAAATACGCCAAGTCGTACCTGGACAAGGTAAACCGGAAAAGCATACAGCGGCAGCTGAAGATCATCATGGAGGAAGAGAAGCTATTCTGCGACGAGGACCTTTCCCTGGGGCGCCTCAGTGAGGCCCTGGAGCTGACGAAAACCCAGCTGTCGCAGTTTCTGAACACCTACTACGAAAAGAACTTCAACAACTTCGTGAACGGCTACCGCATCGATGAGGCGAAGAAGATGCTGCGGGAGCAGCCGGGCCGACAGATCATTTCAATAGCCTTTGCCGTGGGGTTCAATTCCTATTCGGCGTTTCACTCCACTTTCAAGAAGATGACCGGCCTGACCCCTGCGGATTATCGCCGTAAACTCGAACAGGAAGAGCTGTGACCCCGGCCTCCGGGCTCGCTGGTTCCGCGTTGTAGTCTTGAGCAACTCCGTTGGCGCCCTGTATGGCCTTGTAATTGTAGTAATTCCAGAACAGGTTTATGGACGCGTTGACAAAGCTTCCCGTGTTCATCAGGGTTTTTATGCTTCGTTTAAGCGAACGGACCGGCGATGATGTTTCATTGTAGACCCTGCGCCAGCCCTCCACGAGCTCGTCAACGGTCATGTTCCGCGGCCGTATGACCGCTTCGTAGGCGTTGTACTTGACCCAATCTTTAGGATAATCCGTGTAGATGAGCCTTCCTTCTCGGTGCATCTGGTCGTAAAGCCTGGTTCCCGGGAAGGGGGTCATGATGGTGAACTGGCTCCCGTCGATGCCGGTTTCGTGGATGAATTCGATCGTCTTGTCGAATATATCACTTGTGTCGGCGTCGGTTCCAAGGATGAAGCCGCCGATGACGCCGATACCGTGGTCGTGAAATTTCTGTATCGTTTTTTTGTAGTTGCGGATGATAGGACGCAGGTTGATCTTCTTGTCCACCGATTTGAGCGATTCGGCGTCGATGGACTCGAAGCCGATGTAAAAGGTGTTGGCGCCAGCATCGGCGGCGTCTCGGAGAAGGTCGTCGTGCTCTGCGATGGTTATGCACACCTGGGACCCCCAGGACTTGCCCAGGCCCTTCAGCCGGGCAAAGAGGCTCTTGGCGTGGGCGATGCCGTCGTTGCCCAGTCCCACGATGCTGTCATCGGCGATAAAAAAGCGGCGGTCCCTTATCTCCTGTATCTCCTCGACTACATGGTCCAGGTTCCGGAAACGGTATTGCGCGCCGTTGAATTTCGTGACCGAGCAGAAGCTGCAGTTGCAGGGGCAGCCGCGGGAGGTCTGCACCGAATGGATCATGTATTTTTTCGAATAAAGGCCCCTGTCGATTTTTGGAATATTCTGAAGGCCGGGACGCGTTACGGCATCGTACCGTTTGCCGATCCTTTTCTTCTCGAAGTCATCGAGAACGCGGGGCCATAATTCGTCGGCTTCGCCGGTCACGACGGTGTCGGCGTGAAGGGCCGCCTCTCCGGGCATGACCGAGGCGTGAATCCCCCCCATTACGGTGTGTATGCCGAGCTTTTTGAACTCATGGATGATCTCATAGGCCCGCGGGGCCTGCCCGGTAGTGGCGGTCACGGCCACAAGGTCCGGCTCGGAATTGATGATGAGGGGATCGACGTTTTCATCGACAATTGAAACGAAGTAGCGTTCCGGTGTCCTGCTTGCCAGCACTCCGAGGCCCATAGGAGGAAGGGCCAGCATCTTCATGTTGCCGAAAACCGTATTATTAATAGTGGGATTGATGAAAAGGATTTTTTTCATGTATTTGAACCTCCATACCCTTTGCCTGTGTGATTGCCGATAGAATAGCATATCCCTATGCATTAATCTTTCCGGAATACAATTCAGCAATTCATTCAATATCATAATTTACATTCAGGAAATATGCGGAATATTATTCTGGAAGTGGTTTGTGCATTAACGGATACTGTTCTGGAAATTTATGAAAGGAAGAGGTTGTTTTTTATGCCGTAAACACTTGAACGCTGGATTACGACCTCATGGGTGCCGCGCAGGTTTCGGAATAATGAATATTCATTTCGGGATGATGGTCGGGCGACCGGAATCCCGCCGGTGTGAAAAAAAACAGCCCCCAATGTCTTTGGGGGCTGTTTTTCATGGGTGGATGATAGTAATATAACAGATTTTAAACTCTTATCCCTTTTACATTATTTTAAATACAATAAAGCTTCATAAAAAATATTAATCAACTATAATTTATTAAGATTATTAATTAAATTAATAAAATAAATTAATAATTAAGAGAATTAAGTATTATAAGGGAATTAAACTTAATTGTCTAATGAAAATATTTGCAATATTGATTATTAACATTATCAATTTTATCAGATGTCTATTTTTATAAAAACCATGTTATATAGTATTGAGAATAAGTGAAACCCTGTCTATAACCAGCATAAAATTTTACCCCCACCCCTATTTTTTTACACAATTTTTAAAAATATTAATTCAGATTCATCTTCAGAAGGCATAATAATAGTGAGGTTATGATAAAGTAATTATTAGTATTTTTGAATATAGGCCATTTTAAATTATGGAAATATCTGAATTAAAAGAAAGAATTGTTCATTTGAATGATAAAATTAAATTATTGGAATCTTTAAAGTTTAACTATTTTGATAAAATCATTCTATCAGCAGAAAAAAGTCGTTTTAGAAAGCTTAATCCTAATATAAAAAAACGGTTAAAAAATCATCCGGACAGTAAAAATGGAATAATCACGTTGATACTTAATAAAGGTAATGTGGTAAGGAGGGAGTTTAATTATCTTTTACCAAGTTCTATACAATACTATAAGTCATTAGGTTATAGTATTAAAGAAATTATTTATCGAAAAAGGAAATTTCAAAAGATAAAATATGGGACTATAGAATTTGAATGCAATAGTATTAAGTTGGTATTGAATGGATTGGATAATTATAAAGATATAAAGAAACAGGTTAAGGAGGTGATTAAGTATTTAATTGAAAAGCAGTATATTCAAGCTGTTAGTTCAAAGAATCATATACTGAATTATTATTTGAAAAAGTTTAATTTTAATGAAGTTGAATTGAATGCATTTTATAGTGATAAAGTATTATATGATATAGAAAAGGAAATGTATGGTTATTTAGATGATGATGAAACTCATTGTTTATTAACAGATTTTGGTTGTAGAATTTTGGATGAAAACAAAAGAATATATGCTTCCGTCGAACATCAAGTTTTAAACATATGGGATATGAGTTGTTATATTTGGACAAATAATAGTTCAAAGTTGTTTATTTACAACATTGACGCAAAGAAGGAAAAAAGAGATTATTATAAAACTGGCGATAGGTTTAAAATAGAATTATGTATTAAGAATATGTATTTTAAGAATAATAAAATAAAACGAGATTTTAATTTAAATGATAATGTGCATATTCAAAATTTATTAATTAAAGTTCAAGATGCGATTAGAAAACCGGTCAAACATAAGATAGCACGTTATGAAATATTAGAAAAAATGAATAAAAGAATTACAGATAAAGGTTTGTTATGAAAAGATTTGAATTTTTTAGATATTAATTGACATAACACCACGTATATGATTCATGATAATAAATCCAATAAAATTTAGGCTATTTTGTGATTACATTGATGTGCTTTGTAATCATGGATATAGGCGGCGCACCCCTCTTATATTTCTGAAGAACAATATGAAGAAATTCAAAGAATTATTAAAATGAACAGTACCGGGAGTAAGAAGCGAAGAGAAAAATCATATCTTTTAACAGGATTAGTTCTTTGTGAAAAATGCAAATTTTAAGCCTCTGTCCATTGCTTTTTCTGCTGGAATGAGGCTCAATTTGAGAGGGGGCAACTTAAGATAAAGCCCATTATGGCGCTTGGACCATTGCCTATTTGGTCAGAGTTTCCTATATAATGACTGAAGATGAATTTGCAGAAGCGAAGAAAAAAATATTATTGTCTATTTAATAAATATGCTAAAAATGGAATATTCACTCTGGTTTATGGCATTATAGAGTGTTTAGAATTTATTAGTGATATACCTGATACTTTTAAATAATATTTAAGGAATAAACACCATGTATAAATATTTAAATATTTTATTAATAACGCTTCTAATGTCTTGCTATACAACTCAAGAAGAAAGAGCAAAAGCGATTTATTTAAAAAATAGAAATGAACAAGAATTGAATGATATTGTATCACATGCGCAAGCTCCAATGAATTATTTTATTTATAATTGTTATATCAGTGGTGAATTAAATAACATAAAAGTTGATATTGATCTTTATAGTTCAAGTATAAGTTCGAACCAACAATCTTGGTTGCTTCCAGTGAGGATCATGAATAAATCTAATCGAGATTTAAGTTTAAATAGTTCCAATGATAAGATTTATGTAATATTTGACACACAACAAGGTTATGCTCAACTTCAATTATTAAAATTTCCCAAAAAAATTAAATCGGATTCTTCGAGTATATTTATCGCAAAATATGATTTTATAAATGATGCTCAAAGAGCTGGATATGAAGCAACACTTATTTTATTGAGAATGTTTATTGATTCGATAAATTCAGGAAAAAGTATTCCAAGTAAAAGTGAGATATCTAATATGGAAAAACAAATGAAATTTGTTTTTATAGGAAAATTCGAAATGGAAAAGAATAGTTTGATGATGCCATTAAACTATAAAATTGTAAAAAGTAAATAATATCAAGGTCTGTAGTGGAGTAAAAATGATTAAGACGTGAAATCATGTCGTCAATAAATATTTACCTGGTGGGGGATAATATGGCATTAATAACATGCATAGAATGTAAGAAGGAAATGTCCGATACTTTAGAAGCCTGTCCTCATTGTGGATATAAAAGGACTACAATACAAAATGTAGATAAACCAAATCCAGAAGTTAAATCAAATTTAGAAGTTAATCCAAATAATACAATCTGTTCTTCATGTGGAAAACCTTATTATAAAGGTGCGAGTAAATGTCCATATTGTAAAACGAAAAATGTAAATAAAAAAACATATCATCCTATGGTATATGTCATACTCGGAATAATTCTAGTATTTGTTATATTAAAAATTATTGGCTTCCAAATAAATTTGGGTTCTACATCAAAATCAACAATAGACGATAAAGTTGACCAAGCTCTTTGCGATGGTCAGCTTAATGAAGCTATCTCAATTCTAACTTCTACACCCAAAAATGATCCAAATTACAATGAATCACAACAAAAATTAAAAGAATTACAAATGGGATTGTATCTATTTAAACAAAATCATTTTTGGGTTAGTTCATTGGGGAATGGAAAAAGAAAGTTTTTCGATATTGAATATGCTAATTTTGACAATTATAATATGAGAATTAACGGTAATACTGTTTTTAATGGAACAACTGGAACACCTTTGATGAGATATGTAGGATATATCAATAATGGATCAATTAAAATTATGGATGTCGGTTATGAGGATTTTATGATGGGAGTTAAAGGTTCAGATAATGGCAAAATATTTGATTGTGTTATAGGGCAACCATGATTCGTAATGCGAAATAATATAAATATAAAGAAATAGTGGGGGATAAGATGGCATTAATAACATGTATGGAATGTAATAAGGAAATGTCTGACACACTGGAAGCCTGTCCTCATTGTGGCTTCAAAAGGTCTATAAAAAATACTTCAGAAAAACCAACATTCAAACCATCATCAAATTTTACAATTTGTGTTTCTTGTAAACAACCATATTATAAAGGTGCAAGAAAATGCCCATATTGTAAAACAATAAATATGAATAAAAATTTGAATAATAATAATTTAAATAAAAAAAAATCATATGTTATTCCAGCTGCAATTACTGGATTTTTTGTTTTAATTATTTTATATGCAATCATTGTATCAAATGATGACATAAAAACAACAACCAATACAAATCAAAAAACTAAAATGATCAATTCGGTAACATCAGATAATGCAAATTCAAATAGTCGTATTAAATATACTGTTGGCGGTTATATGGCTGCAACTACTGAAGAATTACTTGATAGGGTCACAGAATTATCAGTAGCAAAGGATTACGATGCTTTACAGCAATTATTAAATTCAGGAATGGTTATAGCTTTAAAAGATGGGGTAAAAGTTGAAATAGTTAAGATGGGGTTTACTGTTGTTAAATTTCGCATATTTGGTACAAATACTGAACTTTGGACAGTTGTAGAAGCATTAAAGGGTCATCCTTAATATAGTGATATATGAATGTATTTGAATTAGTTGTAAAAGAACAAATTTAATTATAAGCGCAAACAAGGATAAATTAATATTGGGAACATAGTGTAATGCGTTGGCAGAATAATCAAATTCTGAATTATAATATTATGATTAATTATTATACATGGAGGATTATATGAAACATAAGATGTACAGCGTGCTGGGTATCGTACTGGTCTTTCTCATGGTACTTGCATTGGATGCCTGCAAGAAGAAGCCGTCGAAGATTCAATTCAGCAACATGAAGAACTATGATTACTGCAATTCATATTCATATGTCGAAGCATGCAATGCTGTCCTGAAGGAGAATAAGTCTTATACCGATTACTTCACCAGGTGTAAGAACCGTATAACGACAAAGCCATGTCTTATCATGGGAACCCGCTTTGAAAAGCCGATCGGTTCTTCTACCGTAAAGATGCAGCTTATCGATAGTATCCGAGGATCAGTTATATTTAGCAAGGATTATGATACGATGCCTGATATGACAACTTTACAGATAGTCTATAATCTGACGGCAAAGGGAAAGTACAAGATCAACTTCATTGTCAAGGACGAGATCATCGCTCAGGGGTCTATCGAGTACAAGTAACTGTAGTATAGTGGTAGGTTAACGGAGTTGACACTATAGATGTGATCTTGTGAGGAATCACTTGTAGTTTGATTCATCCACTTAATTATTATAATTCATAGTATAATTAAGCAATAATAATAAAAGTTCACTTGGAGAAATCATCATGATAGAATTTAAAGAAATTCAATTTTCAACAGAAGACCTAAAATGCATGTGATCCCACCCCTTAAATTTGTACCATGAGATAGTTTAGTTTTAACCGATAAATAGACAAGAAAGAAACGAGGTTAAAATGAAAAAACGATTCTCAGAAGAACAAATCGTAAGGATCCTTGGTGAGC
>JAGNKX010000025.1 GCA_017999915.1 Spirochaetota bacterium | reverse complement strand
TTAAATTTCTGCTTCTATTCCAAAAGAAAGAAAATATCTTTCTAAAAGATGACAATGGAGATACGGTTTTGGATTATTCCATCCTGGGTGGGAATATTGAAATAATAAAACTATTATTAAGTAAAGGTTTAAATGTCAACGGAACAGAAGACGGTAGATGGTCACCGCTTATGTCAGCAGTAAACGATGCATATTCAGGGAAAACATTCCGAAATGGAAGAGAGGAGATAATTAAATTTCTTTTAAAAAATAATGCATCTGTAAACTATCAAGATGAAAACGGGAATACAGCTTTAATGTTGGCCATAGATGGAGAAACCATTTCAATGGAAGTTGCAGAAAATTCATGTGACCTATTCAATGATTCAGAATGTCCAAACTTTGAAATTATCAAACTTCTTATTGAAACCGGTGCTGATGTTAATTTAAAAAACCGCGATGGAGAAACAGCGTTAGACATAGCAAAATCTAATGGAAAGCAAGCTGTGATCGATTATTTAATAGCTAATGGAGCAAAAGGAAAGGATAATAGGGACGATGAACTTTTTAATACATGGTTAAAATTACATGATAAATATCGTCAGGCTAAGAAAAACAAGGATTTGAAAGAGATTATCAATTATTGTGAACAAATAATTGAATTAGATTTAAAAGCTAAATCAATTAAAATTATGGTGCCAATTTTCCAAAAAGACCTTGGCGACGCTTATGCAAAACTTGGAAGAAATGAATTAGCAAAAAACTATTATCTTTATGCAATTGAAGGCCTCAAGAAGAAAAGAGAAAGTCCTTTGAACAAACCAGACGATTGGTTGAAAGATATCGAGGTATTACAAAAAATAATTAATAAACTGGTGTGACAAAAAATCAGCCCCCTCGCTTTAATAGTAGCCGTCGAGGATAAAACTTCTTTAAGGTAGGGAATAGAAAGCAGCTACTTTTGCGCGAACTTCACAACGGGGAACTCTTGTGAATCTTGCCGAGGACACCTGGAGAGAGGGTGAAAACCTTAGAAAACCTGATATTTCTGCAGAGAACTCAAAACAGCTCTATTTGACTAAGTGGCTACCTTCCCATAGCACGGAGGAAGCACGAAAATGAACAACGGACAAACAACGATGAAATAGTACAATCCGGGTAAGCCGTTTTTCTTATTTTCTCCGAGAGAAGGTGTGACCAAAAGTGTGACCAACTAAAAAGCACAGTAAAACATATCATTGCATTTTATTACTAAAACCTGAGCAATATACTAAAAAGTGTTGACGAACAAGCACAAAAATACCTCTCTATACATACAGAAGCACACGCGAAAAAGGGTTCCGCTTCTTCCCAAGCTGGACGTCGTGGGTTCGAGCCCCATCACCCGCTCATCACTTTTTCGCCATCCTCCGGTATCGCTCTTTCAGCCTGAAGAGAAAGAGCTGCAGGTAAAACGATATCCTCGTGCCGTACCCCATCGTCGTTATTACGAGCCCCAGCCCCACGAAGGTGACGGTAATAATGCTGAAGCGCCGCGGGAACTTATCCATCACATTCTTCGCGTAATATACGACCGGCGAGCGCTCCGCCGGCAGCTGTATGGAAACCTTCGCGACGTAGGGCTTTGTCCAGGCGTATGCTCCCGAGCCCCTGGCCCCCACGGCATACTTGCACTTCACGCCGATATAGTAGTCGCCGCTTTTCAGGCCCTTCACCTCGATAATCGAACCCTTGTGGTTGACGCGGTCCGCCGGCTGGATGTTGTCATCATTGATATATACCGAATACCCGACGATCGATTCAGGGCGGATATTGGCGGGCACTATGATCGCCTTGAACGAATTGCCGTCAAAAACCCTCCTGACGTCGAAGGGGAACTGGATCATCACGCCCGGCGTCCTCGCGATGACTGGAACCGGAGTCCCGTATTCCCGATAGAACTTGAAATGCTCCTGGTAGTATTTCTGGAATTTCTTCTCTTCCTCGGCGATCCGGTTGAAATAATCGGGATCGACGGCCCGGTCGAGGGGACCGATGATGAAATCGTACGTTGACACCCTGCTGATCTGGTTGGTCTTGTCCACGGCCGCCACGGTGAAAAAGTAATTCCCATCCTCGATGTCGCTGAACGCCGTCTTCAGCTCCGTGGTGAACTGGTCCGGCATCTTGATCGCGTCCCGTGACAGGCTGTACACGAATCCCTTGATGCGCTCCGGCTCATCGATGGCCCAGGAAAAGGCCGGCGCCATAGACGGGGACGGCTTGCCCTGGGGATGCGTCGGGGAAACGATGACGGGCCCCGGGAGCGGGTTGACCGCCAGCTGCAGCTTGTAATGGATGGTGCGGCTGAAATTGCCCGCCCCGTCGACTGCGCGGATATGATAATAGGATATGCCGTCGGTGATATTATCCGTGATTTTCTCCTGGGTGACATTCGGCTTCATGTTCACGACCGTGGGATTGAAGTCCGGGAGGTTGTTGCGAAGGGCCGCGTATCCCGCTATGCCGGATTCGTCCCGGGGAGGTCTCCACTGCATCACGATATAGGGCAGCCGTGACCATATCCCCTCGGGATTCGTTTCGGAAAAAACGACCGGGGCTTCGGCATACACGTCGGTCTGCTTGGCCATGATGACGTTCCGCTCTTCCCAGAAGACCACGAGGCGCTTCCCGAGGGACACCACGACCGGGTTCCGCGACTCGTACCGGGCCTCGGACACCTCGGCTTCGGGGAGGAAATTCCTTTCCCTGACCGAATACTTGCGGGAATAGATCCGCGCCTTCCCCTCGCGGGTGTCATACCAGAGCACCATGATGTCGTTGCCGGAAAGCCCGATGGCCGGGGAATAACAGTTTGCCATGGTGGAGGATGCCGCCAGCGGCGCATCTTTCCACGACCGTCCGCCGTCGACGCCCTTCTTCATCTTGATGGCCCAGTTTTTTTCATCGTTGTTCTGGTACGCCACGTAGAGATCGTTCTCATGGAGAATCAGGGACGGCGCGTCGTTGTTGCCTATGCTCTCGGTGATCTGCTTCTTGATGCTCCAGGTCCGCCCGTAATCGGCGGACTTCATGAAAAAGAGCTCATCGGAAAAATCCTCCTCCTTCCCCTGCCACACCATGAAAAAGTATTTTCCCGAAATCTGGATCGACGGGAAAAAGGCGCCCCGCATGCTGCTCGTCAGGCGGATCAGCGATCCCGTGGTCTTGAACTGTTCCCCGTCGTCGCTAATCGCGTGGAACAGGTTTATGTTGTCAGCCACGCTGCCATGGTAGAAAAGGTGGAGGCGGTTCCGGTCGTCATAATAGACGCGGGGCAGCATTTCGGTTTCCTTTCCCAGGGAAAGCTTTTTCGGCTCGCTCCAGGTGGCGCCGTAATCCTTCGACGTCGAGAAAAAGATCCTGTTCGTCGACTCGGTGTCGATATAGCCGTGCCACATGACCGTAAGGTGACCCGCCGGGGATATGGCAGCGTGGGGGTTCATCGATGTTTTTGACGTTACGCCGGCGACCCTCAGGGAAGGCAGGAAGGTCACGCCCCCGTCGAATGAAAGGGTCGCGTAGATGCCCTGGGCCCCGCCGGCCCTTCCCTCGTACACGGCGGCGATGATATTCCCCCTGGAAGCGACGGTGATATCCCGGGCCACGATGTTAAATGAAGATACCTGGAAGCTTTTCTCCCATCCTGCCGGGTTCGTCAAAACTTTGCTGCTCTGGAAAACAAGGGCGGCGGCGATGGAGAAAACAGCGAAGAGAAAAATCGCCCAGAGGCATTGCCTGACAAAGGCAATGCGAAAATAAAGATTCAATATGTAGGATCCCAGGTTTCTCATTTTAAAATAATTACTATGCTTGATAGTTTTCGGTGCATTCGTACATCTTCCGCTTTAAAGGGCAAGGAGATGCGGCACATTCTCCGAATAATTGTAAAGTACTATACAGCCGGGACCCCTGTCAAGGTATCCCCCTTTTATGATCGCCATTTTACTAAAAAATATTATGCAATTATATTTATTTGTATAAAAAAATATGGGGCAGGCGGCGGATACACACAGGGTCAGAGCCCCCAACGAGTCAGAGCAAAATGTAATTGCCAACCTTTCCTAATCATTATAAATGTGTTTTTTGTTAAAAATAATCAAAAAAGCGTAACAACAGGGCGGTTATCAAACCCTCTATATGGTTTGGGTGGATATGGAGATCAAAGACATAATCAAATCTGACAGCGACAGGCTCTTTATCGTCGATCCTGAATGCTATATAATTTTTACCGGGGAAACAACGGATGACATTAAGCCGTTCATCCGCATCGGCAACTGGAACGATATGCCCGTTGAGCTGATCCCACTGATCGAGAATATCATTATCACCGACAGCCTTATCGGCAACCCGGCCCATGAGCAGTTCAACATCGACGTGCGCCACCTCCCGGAAAACCGCTATATCGGCAGCAAGGCCGTGGTGCGGAAATACCTCGACTACCAGAAGATTTTCGGCCTTGATCTTACCAACGCCTCCGTGGTCGATATCGAGAAGGACCTGCCGGAGCTCTCAAAGGAGAAAAATATTTCCCACAAGGACCAGTTCATCGGCGTCTTCTACCGGGACGGCAACTTCAAGGTGCTCCTGAACAAGAACATCATCTTCGACCTGAACAAGATCATAGAAAAGCCCATAAGCTGGCAGAAATTCCATGACCTCCTTTCGGAAAGCAACCGGGGCACCGCGCGCTACAACGGCTCGGGTCTCGCCGTGATAGGCCATAATCCCTTCTTTTACAACAGCGGCCATTTCTATTCCTACCTTTTCCCGGCCGACTACCTGGGGCCTTTTTCGCTTCTCGGCATCGATCCGGGCAAGGTGCAGGCGATCCTCCATCCGTCACTCAACCTGACCAACATTTCGAAGCTTTTCAAGTGGCTGAACAACACGGGGAGAAAGATAACCATCTTCGCCAACAGCACCGATATCGATCTGGTGAAGCGTCTCTTTTCCCACGCCGTCATCAGGAAGGACGATTTCAGCGGCCTCGCGTACCGGGGCGACACGGGGATCGAGTTCCGGAATTATCCCGGCACCTTTAACATGAAAATAACCTTCTCCGGCGGCGGGTCCGGCGGAAAAGACCTCACCGCCGCCTACATCAAGGGTTCGGCCGGAGTTCGCGACATCATCAAAGAAAAGCCCGATCTCTTCATCATCTCCTACACGGCCTATGAGGACATTGTGATGCTCCTCAGGTCGACGGACATTCCCGTAGTTATTATCGACGACGGCAACAAGCATATCTCCAGACTCGGCGGCGAAGACAAGATCGTCCTCTCCCGGGGAATCCAGTACGAGTTCAGGGCCTTCACCGGCATCGAGGATCTCACCCGCTTGTCGGGTCTCGGCGACGACATCATTGCCCGGATCACCGGTTCGCCGGAAGAGCTGGCGTCGGAAACGGGCTCCCCCTCAGCCGAAGCCATGACCCCGGAACGGAGGCGGGAGCTCTTCAACCTGCTTTCACTCGTGCGGGTACACCTGTACAATACCGGCGACCGCAAGCTTTCATCACAGCTCAGGGGCATTGCCGGGACCCTCTCCCTTGCCGTGGGCCGGTCCTCCGCTGTCCAGGATCCGTCACGGCACAGCGTGGTCCTGGCCCTGTTCAACGGCGCCGTCTTTCCCTTCGTTATTGATTCTAAGGCCGATGCCGGCCTTCGGCTCTTCGACACCATCGGCCCGGACGGCGACTCTTCCGTACGGCCCGGCAACCCCGGCATGGGGGAGTATTATGACCGGATCATCGCGGACCGCGAGCGTCTCCGGTGCCTGATCGACATATATACGCGATCGGAGCGCTACCATGAAAAGAACATGCCGGAGATCGGCAAGCTCAAAGACGCCATCGGCGAGCGCAAGAGCCAGTACCGCGACGAATCGCTGAGCCTTGATAACGCCTGGTCGCGATCCATCGCCTCATCGGCCGTATTGTCATCGGACGAAGATGATACCGGGACCGGCGCCGCCGCCGCCGTAAAGGGACCGCGGAGCGGAGCGGCCGGATCCCGGCTTGACGCCGACGCCGCGGCCGACAAGGGGATGGAAGGCGCGGGAACATCAGCCCCCGCCATGGCGTCTTCCATAATCAAAAAAATAAAAAACCTTCCGGCTGCCGTGAAAATCGCGCTGCCCCTCGGCCTTATCCTTCTCATTGCGGCCGCGGTCCTTTTACTGCGCCATCCGGCGACGGAGGGAACTGACGGATCCGCCCGCGCAAAAAAACGAGTCGTCACCATCAAGGCCAAGGGGCCCGTGATCGAGAGCCGAGATATCGATACGCGGTACCGTCAGCTCGGGCTCCAGCTGAACATAAAGATCAGGGACAACGATATATACCATTACGCCAACGAGGTTGCCGTGAGAAACGGCTATCATAAAATCGCCGAAACGACCCTGAGGGAGCGAAACCCTGACTGGATATACCCGGAAAACGTGTTCATCATGCTGGACAGCCAGCCCGTGGTAGTGAGCAGGGGGGACACCCTCTGGAACCTTTCCAAGAACAAGCTCATTGAATCCACGATCAGGTTCAACGAGCTTTCGCAGCAGTATAATGCCGCCGACGCGAAGAACAAGGCCCGTCTTATCGGGCAGATGAAGCAGTTCGCATATTCAAAGGAACAGCGTGAGGCCCTGAAAAAGGCCGAAGAATCGCTGTCATCGGCCGCGCGCCAGGTGCCGGCGCGATGATAGTCGACAAAAACAAGCACTACTATGTGGAGCCCGTCGAGATCGAGGTATACCTGAAAAAGGCGGGCAAAGTCCGCACTGTCATCAAGGACCTTTTTGTGGAGCTGATCCCCGTGATCCCCACAACGGATAAAAGCAGGGAAATCTTCGAGCACTTCACAACCAAGGACGAGCCCATCGACCTGATGGAGGTTCAGAACGAGTTCCCCGAGCTGATCAAGGCGATATACGACTCCTATTACCAGAACATGGACCTTTTCGAAAAGCTGTCCATGCACTTCAAGTCCGGGGTGGCCGGCAGCACCGACTCCTGGCGGATGGCCCTCTATTTCACGGAGCTCCTGATGAAGTACGAGCCCACCGTGGCCTCGAAGCTTATCGGGGATTTTCAGACGTATAACCTGAATTACCTCATCATCAAGCTGAACCAGCTCAAGGAGCCCTTCCTGCTGGAAGACTCCACCGTCGCCTACCTGATAAAACGCCGGAACATGACCTACAGGGACCAGCCCCACGACAAGGAATTCGACAAGCTCGTCGAGCTGTGGGAGTACAACGTCAAGGAAAAATTCTATTAGGTGGGATCGTATCGCGGCCGGACTGTATTTAAAACGAAGCGATCGAGATGAAGTCCCCGTTGTTGAGTCCCACGAAGGCGGTATCTCCCACCACGGTGACGGGCGTATTAACGCCGGAGGGGAATCCTTCCCGCCAGTTCAGCTCCCCGGTTTTCACGTCGATTGAAAATACGGCGTTGCCGCAGGGCACGAGAATGCTGTCGCGGGAAACATCGGGCCCGGAGATGATGGGGCCCCTGGTGCTGAATTCCCACAGCTTTCCGCCATCATCCGCCCCAAGGGCATAGATCGTGCCGTCTTCGGAGCCGAAGCAGACCGTATCGCCGGCCAGGGCCGGGGCCGACAGGATCCCCTTTTTCGCCCTGAATTCCCACCTGAGGGAGCCGTCGCGGTTGATGGCGTAGAAGGCGCCGCTGTCGCACCCGGCATAGAGGACGCCACGGTGCGCCCTGGGAGACGCGGAGAATATCCTGCCGTCCGTGGCGAAGGTCCACCTGACGCTGCCGTCGCCTGCGTTGATGGCGTATATGTTCGATCGCGCCGTTCCCACGTACAGGACGCCGCCGTCGCAGGTCATGGAGCTGAAAACGCCTTCCTCCAGGTTCCGGCGCCACAGCTCGCCGCCGCCCCGGGAAAAGGCCTGGACCACGCCATAGCTCGTGGCGATAAAGACCCTCCCCCCGTCAACCACCGGCTCGGAGCCGTACAGGAGGGGCCCTTCGATCTTCTTCTTCCAATTGACGGCGCCGCTCTTCAGGGCGATGGAAAAGAGGAACCCGTTCACGGTGACGACGTATACCGCCGAATCATCCGCCGCCGGGGTCGACCGGGCAACGCTCCCCAGGGCAGTGCGCCAGAGCTGCCCGCCGTTCAGGTTCATCCCCAGCAGATAGCCGTTCCTGGTGGTCGCGACGATCATGTTGCCCCGGTGCACCGGCCGCGACATGACCGTTGACGCGAGATTGGTCCTCCAGCGCAGCTTCCTCCCCGGGCGCTTCTCCTTGAAATCCGCCGCGCCCGGGACAAGGCGGGCGTTGATATTTTTCTTTTCTCCGCTCCCCATGGTCAGTGACTGCTTGTATTCGCCATATCCGTCCGCCACGATGGTGATGACGAGCTTCTTGCCGGGAACGGGATTCAACCGAGCCGTGCCGTAGCCGACCAGCTTTGAATTGACATAGATGGCGCTTCCCAGCGTCCCCGAGGTAATGGCCAGCGAGGGCTTCTCTTGCCCGGGGGTCTCTTTTTTTGACGGCCCTTCCTGTTTTTTCTTCGCCGGCTCCTCCTGCCGTCGCCGGGCCATGTCCTCGCGCTTTATTACTGCCGGCTCATCCCGCTTTTTCTTCCCCGGCGTCTCCTGCTTCGTACGGGCGACCTCATCCTGTTTCTTCTTCGGGAGCTCCTCACGCCGGCGGCGGGCCGCGTCATCGCGTTTCTTCTGCGCCAGTTCTTCCCGCTTCTTCTTCGCCAGGTCTTCGCGCTGATGCTGAGCCGCATCCTCGCGCTTTTTCACCGCCGGTTTATCCTGATTGTTCTTCGCCAGGTACTCCCGCCGTTTCCGGGCTATATCTTCCCCTCTTTTCGCGGCCATCTCCTCGCGCTTTTTCCGTGCCTGATCATCCCCCCGCTTCCCGGCAAGGGCTTCCTTTCTTCTCTTTTCCAGCGCCGCCTGTCTCTTCCTGGCCAGCTCTTCACCGCGCGTCCGCCCCTGGTCAGCCTGTTTTATATTTACAGCTTCCTCCATGGGTTTTTTCTCAGGAAGATCTTCCCGCATCCCGGCCTGTTTCCGCCCCGGCGCCTCCGCCGTCCCTTCAACCGGCGCCGCTTCCTCTCCGGTGACGGCGGGCACACCCGGCGCCGGCGCGATCTCTTCGGCGGATCCGACGATTTGGCCGTTTACATTCACGAAGATACTGCGCGTCTCCCCTTCCCCGATCTGACTGCGTTCTTCGTCAAAGAGGCGCACCCGCCAGAAGTACGCGCCTGCCGCAACGCCCTCCATGACCGCAAAATTTTCCGAGGTGGCCACCGATCCGGCGCCGTCAAGGAATCCCCTGTCCCGGGCCAGCTCGATTGTCCTGACCCCCGTGAAATCCTTTGCCGCGCAGGGGAACCGTATATCCGCGCGTTTCTCTTCACCTCCGGAGCCGCCGGCGCGGATGACCCTGGGTAGGCCGGGGATCACCGTGCCCCCGGGCACCACCAGGAGAGCATTGGTGGCGGAAAAAAGCCCGCCGGTTTCGGCATCGGTTGCGACCCGCCAGTAATACCGCTTCGGCTCCAGGCGTCCGCGAAGGGCGAACACGTTCCCCTTCACTTTTTCCCGTATTACGATGTTCCGGAATTCCCTGTCGGTACCCACCATGAAATCATACAGGCCGACCTGGCTGTCGGCACTCCAGCTGAAAAGGACTTTCCCGGCCTTGCCGGTCATGGATGAGCTCAATCGCCTGCCATCGGGAGGCGCTATGAGGACAGGGGCGGTCAACGCCGCCATGCGTTCGATTTTGAATGATGAGACCGCGCTCACCCCTTTATAAGACACGATGCCGCTGTTATTCGACCTGACACGCCAGTAATAGGTCCCGGCCCCGAGGCCGTCCACCGAGATATCCAGGAGCGTCGTCGGGAGGGACCGCTCGATGGCGGAAAAGGCCGGGCTCCGGGATATCTCCACCGTGTAATCGGTCGCCACCCTGTTTTCCCGCCACCGGAAGTTGATGATGGGAGGCTTTACGCTGTATGATATGACTTCGTTATGCGCGGGATACAGAAGCCCCGTTGGCATGTCGCGAAGGATGCCGATCTTCCTTACTTCGCTGTATTCCTCGGCGCCGATTGCGGCGTTTCGCCCCCGGATCCGCCAGTAAAAGCTCCCCTCGCCGAGTCTTTCCGTCAGGCTGTTCCCGGCTGCGGCCCTGGCAACGGCGCCCCTGGAAAAACCGCTGTCCCGCGCGATCTCCAGGACGATCCCCCCGTCATAGCCCCGCGCGTCAGCCCAGGTGAACGTGACCGGCGCTATCGGGGCGGCGGTCACGATGATGCCGTTATGGGCCGGCGACAGGATCTTGAGATTCAGCTTGACTACCTTCGTCCCGGCATCCTTGGTAACAGTGGCCCGCTCATCCTTTTTGATTGTTTTTTCTTCGCTGCCGGATCTGACCGCGGCGCTCCCCTCGGTGACCGTCACATCCAATCCCTTTTCCCCGGACCCGGACAGCCTGACGCCGCCGCTGTTCATGGAAACAACGGCGTCCTTTGACGTGATGCTTATTTTTGAGGCGGCCTCATCGCCGGCCGCCTCTCGATTGGCCGCTATCGATCCGTGGGAAAAGTCGATATTCACGCCCTCCCCGCTCATCGCCAGGAGTATCAGGCTGTTCTCGTCGATGGCGATCGTGGTACCGTCATTGAGCCTGACGACGGCCTCCGAGAGCTCCGCCGTCCGTATCGAGTCGTTGTCGTAGACGGCAACGTTCCGGGCGAGATCCTCCCATATGACCTGGGAGCCGTACTTGCGCTGGACGACCTCTTGCTTGTAGGTTAGGGTGCCGATCCGCTTCGCGCCGCCCGCGTCCACCTTCCGCGCGTAATCCGCGTAGAGCAGCGCCGAGCACCCGGCGATGATCAGGACGCTGGCGCCGACCGCGATCAGATCGGCCCTGATGTTACTTGAGTATTTCATACTTCACTTCATCGGCCGGGGGAGACTCCGGCTTCCCCTTCATGTCGATGCCGAGGAGGCGCCGCAGCCCGTCGATGTTTTTCGGCGCTTCGGGATCGTCCCTCCTGCCGAGGACCGCGTAGATCTGCTGGGGCTCGGCCTTTCCCTTGACGCGTATTTTCTGCATCGGCTCGACGAGGAACTTGTGCCGTATCTGGGCGCAGGTCTCCTGCGATATGAGGATGTCCGTGCCGAAGGGCTTGTTCAGCTGCTCGATGCGGGAGGCCAGGTTGACCGTGTCCCCGATGACCGTGTACTCCATCCGCTCCTCCGAGCCGATCTGGCCCGCGAGGACCGGCCCGGTGTTGATGCCGCAGCCGATCCGTATGACCGGCTTCTTGGGGCCGCCGCGCCCCTTGTTGAAGCCCATCAGCTCGTTGCGCATCATGAGGGCGCCGTTGATGGCGTTCTCCACGTCGTTCCCGTAGGAAACCGGGGCCCCCCACACGGCCATGATGGCGTCGCCGATAAACTTGTCCACCACGCCGTTGGTGACCTCGACGCAATTGACCATCCTGGTCATGTACTGGTTCAGGAACTCGACCACCTCTTCCGGCTCGAGCTTCTCGGAGATGGAGGTGAATTCGCGGATGTCCGAGAAGAATACGGTCGCGGTCTTGCGCTCCCCGCCGAGCTTGACCTTGCCGCTCAGCACCAGCTCAGCGATGTCCTTGCTGACGAACTTTCCGAAGGTCTCCTTCAGCGTTTCGCGCTCCTCGAGGCCGCGCCCCATGGACACAAAGGACCGTGTCAGCTCCCCTATCTCGTCGCCCGACGTCGGCACGATGTCAACCCTGAAATTTCCCTTCTCGATCTCCTTGGTGGCCCCGACGAGTCGGGTAATGGGCGTGGTCAGGGTCTTGCTGAAAAAGTAGACGATGAGGATGCCGAGGTTGAGGACGATGATCATGATCAGTATATTGCGGCGCTGGATCTGATAGACCGCCCTGAAGGCCTTCTCCTCGCTCACGGTGGCGATGACGCCGAGTCCGCCGAAACCGATCTTCTTGAAGGAGCCCAGGCGGTACTCCCCGTCGTCGTCGCGGTAGCGCTTCTGGCCGTTGTCGAGCCTGCTCTTCAGCATCTCCTCGACGATGGGCAGCCTGATGAAATTTCCGTGTGAGAGGACGATCCTGCTGTCGGGATGGGCGATGACGTCTCCCCTGGCGCTCACCATGAAGGTCTCGAAGATGTCCCTGGTCCTGAAGGCCTGGAGGAACCGGTCAAGCTTCAGGTAGCAGACCAGGATGGACGCCACGGAGCCGTCGGCGTTCTTCTGGAACGGCAGGGCCATGGCCAGTGCCGGGGTATTGAAGCTCTTGGAAACGTTCTGTATGACGGCCTCGCCGCCGAAGGCGCCGAGAAACGCCGGGGCATAGGTTTCGCTGATGGCGTCCACGGCCTGGAGGGTCAGGCGGTTCTCATCGAAAAAAGCCCTGCTGTTGACGGACCTTTCGAAGCGGATGCCGCCACCCGCACGCGTGCCGATGCCGACGTAGATCATGTTACGGTCATTGGCGAAAAAAAGGTCGGTGAAAAGGGCCTTCTGCGGTATCTGCTGGATCATGGTGTTTCCCATGAGGTTGAGTTTTTCAACCAGGGCGGCGCAGTCATTCTGCATTTTCTGCGACGTAATATCGGCGATCTTGTGATTGAGCTCGTTGGCCCGTATCTCGTTGTCTGATTTGAAAAAGTAGGTGGCAAGAAGTATCATCCCGGCAAGGGAGACGATAAGTATCAGCGAAATTATCGATATCAGCTTGGTGCGGATCTTTAAATCAGAGAATAACTCTTTAAACCCGGCGAAGGTATCGGCATCGTTGTCCATAAGGCGGTTTCTATCCTTGTCGATTGCAAACTCCGTGGCGCAGGGGCACAGGCAGTGAACACGTTGAAATCAGTTGAAGAGCCAGTACAGGATATCCAGCAAAATAAACAGTGAAAAGATCGCGGAGAAGGAAAGGACGACGACGAAGAATATCTTCCTGGCCACCGGTCACTCCCCCCGCACCACGTCAAAGACCATCGTCTCTCCCTTCCTCTCAACGACGATGGTGACCTTTGTGCCCGAGGGGCCGCGGAGCATGCTATTGTAAATATGATCGTATTCCAGGCCTTCCAATTCCGCCCCGTTGATCTGCACGATGCGGTCATCCGGGCGCAGTCCTGCCCGGAAGGCCGGACTATCCTCGTAGACGCCGGTAATGACATAGGGCGCGTTTTTCCGCACCTTTTCCTGGCCCACGGGGACCACTATGCCCAGCAGTCCTTTCTGGTCGTTTTTCCTGCAGGAGGGGAGGCCGATGACAACGGCGACGCCCATGAAGAGCATGACCACCGACAATAACATTTTTTTCATAATTCCGGTACCTTCCAGCGCACAGGCTTGGGTAATATCCATGCTCCATCAAAATCATTCATCTCCCGTATAAATGCAACAATTTTTTGGAACATCCCGCGATTCAAAGACAAATCAGGCCACAAAAAAACATTCCCGCCTGGGCGGGAATGTCGGGATCGCGTGGTGATTATTGCGCTTGGTGTGAATATGCGTGTTATTGAATCTTTTTTTCCTCTTTCTTCTCTTCTTTCTTCTCGTCCTTTTTCTCTTTGTCGCCGCTTACGGTTTTATCCTCTTTTTTCTCCGGCGCGACCGTCTTATCATCCTTATGGGTCTCATCAACGCCGGGCCCCTCGGCGCCCTTCTCCTCCGCCTTGTTTTCCTCCACATTATCCTCGACTTTCAGGCTATCGAGGTAACCGTCTATCATCGACTGCTTTGAGAACCGGCCGTAGTTATCCATCAGGTGCACTTTATACTGGTTGTAATCGGTTTTTTCGACCGGGGCCTTGTTGTCAGCCGGCGCCTCCTTGCCGGCCGTACCTTCTTTTTCCGCCGTGGCGGACCCGGACAGCACCTCAAAGGTCGCCACGATGAGCTTGAAGTTGAAGTCGTCTATATATTCGCGCATAACATCCTCGGCCCGGTCGAATTCCCCGTCCAGGAGATACCGCGCGGTCTTGGTCTCGTTGCGGAACCGGACCCGCTTCACCACTTTCGCCTCGTAGCCCTGGACGGCTGCTTCAAAGGCCGCCTTGCCGCCGTCCGTCGCCGGCTCACCCTCTTTGGCCGGCTGGCCTTCTTTCGCCGGCTGCCCCTCCGGCGCCCGGCCCTCCTTTGACGCTTCTTCAGCCTGCTTTGAATCGCCATAGGCCTTTTCAAGCTCGTTGATATAATCCTTGTCGTTCAGGTCCACGAACCTGTTCATGTACTTGTTCTTCGCGTCGCGCTCGGACTTGCAGATCTGGTTGTATATCTTCCTCTTCGTTTCCCTGGTCTGGCTCTCGAACAGGGCAAGGAACGCGAAGCGCTTGGCGCGGCGCGCCATCTTGATGGCATCGACGTATTTGTACAGCTTATACGAGTAGAGCTTGGGATTCGAGGCGTCTCCCACGGTGTAATGTGTCCAGCTTACGGTCCTGTCGCGGTACCCCAGCGTCAGATAGAGGCGGGCCCTGGCGTTCTTCGAACGGATGATGCCGGGAGCGAACCGGTCGAGGATCATCTTCGAATCCTCAAGGTACCTGTTCTTCACCATTTCACGGTATATCTTCTCCATCTCGCCCTGGGACGCGTACACGCGCTTGTAGGAGCGCCGGTAATCCGACTGTAGATAGGCCACATCCGCGTTGAAATGCTTTTCATAGACCTTCCGGAAGTCTTCTTTTTTATCCTCGGCGAAATTGGTAACGCAGACATTGATGAACTCAACGAAGCGCTTGTTCTCCTTCAATATCCTCTCCGTGGTGGTCTGATCTGAAAAAGGAAAAACGGTTGAAGAGGCAAGGATGATCGCGGCGGCGATAAGCGCCGTCCTGATTTTACTTCCTTTTTTCATAATAACGGTTCCCCTGCTGGCATATATTCATACTATTAAGGTATAAATGCACTATTCAATATTTAACACGAAACAGTCTCGCCCTATCCCCCGAAACCGGATGAAGCGCTTCCCGCGCATAGGCTTATAGCAGACTTGTTGCGAAACTTAATAATTGAATACACTTGTTCCCCCCGCCGAAGGCGGGGGGAACATAATGATAATTATGCTTCAAGTCTACTATATATATCGTACGCAATCATTGCAAATCAAATACTTTTATTTTTTTAAGAATACAAAAGTCCGGAAATATTCAGCTTTTGCCATGTTAAAAATGTTTCATGAGACCTTGAGGTGTCCATAACCCCTCGTTTGCCGGGCAGAGCCAAGGCTCCTAATGATAGCAGTATAATTTTAGGGGGGGCATGGAGCCATTCCGGCAAGCAGGCGACACGGATGTCGCCGATTCCGCCGAGTCAACATGGTGCGCTGGCCAGGAGGGCCGAGTGCAGAGCCGCGACAGGATGTCGCATTTGGCTCTGCTTATACGAGGCGGACGAGCGGGATGGCCCATGCCCCCCTAATTTACGACTACTACCGCTCCTAATCGCCATGGAGGTAAAATTTTATATTGACACATAGGGGTTTTTATCTACTATTAACTTTAATCATAATCCCAATATCATTAATAATTACGGACAATCCCATGAGTCAGGATCCAAAGGATTTTAAAGATATCAGTGACAATATAATGATCGTTAAAGGCCGGTTCAAGGCGGCTTCCCAGAATCTGTATGGCCAGTTCCTTCTGATACTCAGGGACAATACTAATTTTGAATCATACAGTTCCGTGGTGTCCACCTATTCAGACCTCTACAACCTCGAACCCCACGAGGACTGGATGAAATACCGCGAGTATATCGCCAATGTAAAGTGGAAGGGGAACTTTAATGCCACCATGACATCCTCGATCATGGACCACTTCAAGCGGTTCTCCGAGGAGATGAACTCCATCAGCCTTTTCTATGACAGCGTCTGCGACTACGACTACAACGCCATGGACATGTCCCTCTACGATGTAATCAACCGCATCATCCATGACAAGAACCTGATCCTTGAAACGGCGATCCAGGAGATCACCCCGCAGGAATACCGCAACAGCATCACCGGGGCTGAAGAGAATGAGCCGCCGCCCGGCGACATCGCCGGCACCGATGATCGCTATTCCGTCGAGGACAACGCGGTCATCCTGCCGGTGAAGCCTATCGTCGCGCCGGTCAAGGGAAAACCGATATACGAGCTGAGGGTCGGCGACAAGCTGATGGTGTACCTTCAGCCCCAATCTGACCGCGCGAACTACTACATCGACATGCTGAACCTGCGCGGTGAGAACGAGATCCTTCCGACGATGGGCGAGGTAATCGACATCAAGGCCGGCTCGGGGAAGAACAATCCCACCGACATACTGACGCTGCTGGCGCCGGGCATATACGGGAAATTCACCGAGATCGAAAAGCAGGTGAAGCTGAAGCTGTACAACCCCGAAACGGACGGCCCCCTCCCCAAGAAAAAGATCGGGCCTGCCGCCGTGAAAAAGACCGTCGGCTCCACGGGAATGACGAAGGGCACCATCGCCATGCTGGTGCTGTTCCTGTTGATCCTGGCCCTCTTTGTCGTGCTGATATTTTTAAGCTGGTAACCGGGACGGTCAACGCGGCATGCCGCGCCGCCGCCGGCGGAGCGGACCGGCGAGGTGCCGCCGTCGCCATCCACACAGGAGTAGAGAATTATGGACACCGATCAGAATAAAGCATATGTCTTGAAGCTCGCCCATGACAGCAACGTGAAATTCATCCGTCTCTGGTTCACCGATATCCTGGGCTTCCTGAAGAGCTTCGCCATCACCATCGAGGAGCTTGAGGACGCCATAACCGAGGGGGTCCGGTTCGACGGGTCTACGCTCCAGGGCTTCATCCGGACGGACGAGCGTGAAATGATCGCGCTTCCCGACGTGTCCACCTTCAAAATCCTGCCCTGGCGCCCGCAGCAGGACTCGGTGGCGCGCATGATCTGCGATATCCACCAGATGGACATGACCCCCTATGAGGGTGATTCCCGGTATATCCTGAAGCAGAACCTAAAGAAGGCGGCGGCCCGCGGATTCACCTTCTACACCGGTCCCGAGATCGAATTCTTCTTTTTCAGGAACTTCAACCAGCCGGAAATACTGGACCGCGGCGGCTACTTCGACCTCACCCCGCTGGACGCGGCCACCGATTACCGGCGCGACATCGTGCTGACCCTGGAGAAGATGGGCATCGACGTCATATCATCGCACCACGAGGCGTCCCACAGCCAGCACGAGATCGACCTACGCCATGAAGACGCGCTCACCACGGCGGACAACATCATGACGTTCCGCCTCATCACCAAGGAGATAGCGCTCCTCAACAACATCTACGCTTCCTTCATGCCGAAGCCCCTGGCCGGACAGAACGGCTCCGGCCTGCACATTCACCAGTCTCTCTTCAAGGACGAAAAGAACATCTTTTTCGACAAGAACAACCCGCACTACCTTTCCAGGACCGCCGAGCACTACATAGCGGGGCTCCTGAAACACAGCAACGAATTCTTTGTCCTCACCAACCAGTGGATCAATTCGTATAAGCGCCTCCACAGGGACTTCGAGTCTCCCACGCGCGCCACCTGGAGCACCACCAGCCATAACGCCATGGTCAGGGTGCCCCACTGCAGGCCGGACAAGCCGAACGCCATGAGGATCGAGCTGCAGAGCCCCGATTCGGCCTGCAATCCCTACCTGGCGCTCTCCGCCATCCTCGCGGCGGGCCTGAAAGGGATCGATGAGAAATACAAGCTGGACCACCCCATGGAGGACACGGACCATCCGGAGCAGTACGATACCCGCGCCGGGCAGCATCTTCCGGAACAGCTCCATGACGCGCTGGCGCACTTCGAGTCGAGCCCCTTCATGAAGGAAATCGTCGGCGAAGTGCTCTTCAACAAGTTGATCGCCAATAAAAGGCTGGAGCTATCACGGTACAACCGCTATATCACCGACTACGAGATCCAGGAATATCTGCCGATTCTGTAATGTGAAAAAGCAAGACGTCAACATCGCACTGATCGGTTGCGGGAGGATAGGGTTCCTCCTTGAGAACGATCCGCTCCGCAACAAGCCCTGCACGCATTTCGGCGGCGCGTCGGCCGCCGGCCTATCCATCACCCACGCCTGCGACATCAGCGGGGAGCGCCTGTCGCGCTTCGGGAAAGCTGCGGGCATCCCCCGGGAAAACCTCTTCGAGGATTACCGGGCCCTGATCAGGGCGGCGCGGCCGCGCCTCTGCGTCATCGCCACCTGGACCGAAAGCCACGAGCGGATAGCCGTTGAGGCGTCCCGGGGCGGCGCGGCAGTGATCGTCCTGGAAAAGCCGATGGCCTCCTCCCTACCCGGCTGCCGCCGCATCATGACCGAGTGCCGGCACAACGGCACCGCCGTCATCATCAACCACGAGCGGCGCTTTGACGGCCGCTACCGGAAAGTGAAGGAGATGATCTCCCGCGGAACGATCGGCGCGGTGAAGACCGTGCACGGATCGATCCTCACCGGCGCCTACGGGGGTCCCTCGGACCCCGGCGAGGGCGGCGGGCCGCTCCTTCATGACGGGACCCACCTGGTGGACATGATCCGCTTCCTCCTCGGCGACATCGCGGCGGTGGAGGGAGAATTCCAGCGAACCGGGCGATCCCGGGGCTTCGAGGACCGCGCCTGCGCCTGGCTCAAGACCGCGGGGGGGATCGACGTGTTCCTGGAGGCGGGCGGCGGGAGGAAGTATTTCGTTTTCGAGCTTTCCATATCCGGCACCCTGGGCAAGATAGTTATCGGCAACGGGTACGAGTCCCTTTTCCTCGGCAGGGAATCGCAATTCTATACCGGGTTCCGCGACCTTGCCCCGGCGCCCTTCCCCAGGTACCGCGCCGGGAACTGCTTCCGCGAGCTCTACCGCGAGGCGAAACGGGCCCTCGGGGGGCATGAGGCCGCCACATCCACGGCCGAGGACGGGTACCGGGCCCTGGAGGCGATTCATGCCGTCTACCTTTCATCACACAAGGGCCGGAAAACCGTATCCCTCCCCGTCGCTCCCCGGTCGATCGACCTCGAAAAAATATTCGGTCTTGCGCAAAAAAGCCTTTGACAGACGATCTGCGCTGTATCAACCTTCCGCCCATGAGAGAAATGATCACCACCATACGATCGCCCCTCATTGATAATTTCATCCGAATAATCCAGAGCCTCGCCAAGCGCGGAAGAAATACCTATCACCGGTTCCTGATCGACCCGCTCTCCGGATGGTCAAGCTCAATGCCCGCCGAATCGCTGGACAGGCTCACGGAACTTCTGGCGAAAGCGCGGGTGGCCAGGAGCAAAAAGGTCCCCCTCCTTTACAAGATGTCCATCGTCAAGTCCGTGGCGCCGGACCAGTTCGACCTGTCCCTGCCGGGCAACCTCTCCATGAATTTCCTCAAGTCGATGAAGGAGGAGCAGCGCGTGGCCGGATCCGACGAGGCCATCGAGTTCGTCAATATTTTGAAAGAACCCTTCAAGGAATACTCGGACAGCGAATTCATCAGGGTGAACAAGAAGTTCGAACAGGAAATCGAGAGCGTCGACGTGGTGGAAGTTGAGAAGCTCATCAAGGCCCATGAAGGGGAAGAGGCGGCCAACAGGGTGGTGGATGAACAGGCCAAGCAGGCATTATCCCGGATACGGGACATGCTCAGGAGCGCCGAGCTTCCCGACATCAAGCGCCAGGTCATCGTGTTCCTCCTCAAATACGCGGATCCTTCGATGCCCAACCGCCACCTGGCGATACGGAACGTCATCGCCCCCCTGGAGCTGAAGAACAAGACCTTCATGAACGATGTGATGGACACGGCGGCGGTGATCATATACCACGAGATACTGAAGGCCATAACCGGGAATAACATGGTCACGGCGGTAAAGAACATAGGGAAATACGCGGTGTTGTTCCGCGGAAATCCCGAAACGCCGAACTACCGGGAAGTCGATTCATTCGAGAAAAAATTCCTGAAGATCATCGAAGAACGAAACCTGTGGGACCGGATACAGTAGCCTATGGAAATGACCATACAACACCCGACGGATACCGTCACCCTCATCAGGCTGAAGGGAAAATTCACCATCGAGGATATCAATCAGTTCAAGGAAAAGACCTCATCCATCGAGAAAGGGCCCGCCACGACGGTACTGATAGGCTTTACGGACCTGGAGTACATCGATTCATCCGGCATCGGTTCGCTCATCCTCCTGATGAACATGGCCAAGAACAGGGGGATCACCATCGTCATCTACGATCTCCAGGATGAGATCAAGAATGTTTTCAGGATATCATACCTTGACAAGTTCTTCAATATAACCACGGCCCCGGAGCTGAAAAAGGAGTTTCCGGGGATACACCTGTGACGGGCGCCGGCGCGGCCCCGATTGAATTCGCCTAAACGAATCCCTCTTCCATGAGTTTTTTCATCAGCGCCCCGTCATTGGAGCGGTCATCGGCCTTTCCGCTCCTGAGCATCCGCTCCACGTATTTCGCCAGGATGTCCACCTCGATATTCACCTCGGCGCCGGTCTTCCATTCCGACAGGACGGTGTTCTCCAGCGTCTCCGGAATGAAATAGAGCGAGAAGCCCTTTTCGTCAGCCGCGACAACGGTAAGGGACACGCCGTCTACCGCAACCGACCCCTTGGCCACGATGTACCTCGTCAGGTCCGTCCCGGCGTCGATGATCACGCCCCTGCCCATGGAATCCTTCTCCACGGCCCTGACGGCGCCGCGGCCGTCTACATGACCCTGGACGAAATGGCCGCCGAAGCGGGAGGACGGGGTCATGGCCCTCTCCAGGTTCACCTTCCTGTTCGCCTTGAAGGAGCCGAGGGTCGTGACCGACGCGGTCACGGATGAAACGAACACGGTGAAGGACGAGCCGTCAAGGGCCGTTACGGTCTGGCACGCCCCGTTGATGCAGATGGAATCACCGACGCGGGTGCCCTCCAGCACCCGTTCGGCCCGCACGGTCAGGCGGAGGCCGTCGCCGGCCCGGGACACTGCCGCGATCGTTCCGATTTCTTCGATCAATCCCGTAAACATTCAGGGCCTCCTCACATCATTTCAAAGTGATACGGTTCCCGGTACCCGGTGTAGATGATGTCATCCTTCACCGGCATCATCGAAACGTCGCGCAACACCAGGGCGTCGGCGATTCTCTCAACGCCGGTCCCGGCCAGGGGCGGCAGTCCCGCCCCGATGATCCTGGGCGTAATAATATAGAAGAACTGGTCAATCTCGCCGGCGTCGAAGAAGGAGCCGGCAAGCCTTCCCCCGCCCTCGAGAAGGACGAACATGACGCCGCGCCGCGCCAGCTCCTCAAGGACGGCCCTGATCTCGTCCTTCGGCGTCGCGGTGTCCACCAGGTGAAGCCTGCCGGCGGCAAGCAGTTCGGCGGCGGCCCCGTCGGACCGCGCGATGGCCTCGCCTTTTTCCCTGCGCTCGAAAAAGAGATAGTTATCGTCGGCCATGATGTTCCACGACGGGTCGACCTTTTCTGGAAGCCCGATGACCACCCGCAGGGGATTGCGCGGCTCCGGTTCGTCCACGGCCGCGAGGGATTTCAAGATAAAATTCTCCCGACCCGCCATGGCCGGCGGCGTCCCGGCGAAGTAGGCCGCCACATCGGCGTCGAAAGAGCCGAGGCGCACGTTCAGGGACGGGTTGTCGCACAGGAGCGTGTTCTTGCCGATAACTATCGCGTCCACCTTGGAGCGGAGCCTGTGGGTCAGCAGGCGGGAGTGCTCCGATGATATCCACTGCGAATTGCCCGTCCGTGACGCGATACGGCCGTCCAGGGTGACGGCGCTCTTGCTCATGACAAAGGGGCGGCGCCGCATGATGAACTTCCTGAAGGGGCGGATGATGTCCACGGCATGGCCGGCCATCTCCTCCATGAAGACTGTCTCGACGCCGGCCTTCGAAAGCTCGGCGATCCCCTTGCCTGAAACTAGAGGATTAGGATCAAGGACCGGCACAAAGACCCTCGCTATTCCAGCCCTGATCATGGCTGCCGTGCAGGGCGGGGTCTTCCTGAAATGGTTGCACGGCTCCAGGGTCACGTACATGTCGGCGCCGCGGCAGTCGCTCCCGGCCGCCGCGAGGGCCGCGGCTTCTGCGTGGCTTGACCCGTAGGGGCCCGTGCCGCCGGCGGCTATGACCCGGTCATCCCTGACGATCACGGCCCCGACCGGGGGATTGGGCGACGTTTTCCCCATGCGCTCGAAGGCTATCTTCAGCGCAAGCTCCATGTAGCGCCTGTCTTTCAATTGTGTCCTATCCCATGCCTGTTAAATATCTCGTCACGGTCGCGGTCGAACCTGAGCTTTTCCGCCATGGATGAACCGACTGATCCGCCCTGGCCCAGGTTGAATCGCTGGGCCGCGAAATATCCCCCGGCGATGCTCCCCGCGTAAAAAAACCCGCCGATGACCCCGGTGAAATAACCGATCACGTCATTGCCGGTGCGGAAGGCGAAATAGGTCATGATGACATCGATGGATATAAGGAGAAAGGCGAAGACGCCGGTGGCATACTGGCCTGCATACATGTAGCCGGCGCCGGGTATGATCCCCAGGACCGCGGCAAGCCACGGCTTTTTGTCGCGGGAAAAGCTTTCCCGGGCCATTCCGATGAGCTCCCGGCAGGCGCTGAAATCGGCCCCCGGCAGGGCTTCGCATAAGAGCGACGCCTCGTTGTAGCGCCGCGCCGCTAGATAGGAAAAAAGCCTCCGCTTCTTCAAGCACCGGTCAAGAAACGGCTCGGAAGCAGGGCTCCATGCGGCAAGAACGGCTTCAGCCTTTCCATAGTCATGGAGCGCCACGGCCGCGTCGTACCGGAACAGCGAGACCGCGGCCGCCTCCAGGGGCGAGTTTGGACGCGACGGGCCGTTTAATATGTCCTTGTACTGTTTTCCCTGGAAGAGGAGGAAGTTCTCGGTAACGCTGAATGCGAGGGGGGAGATATGACCCGGCGCCGTCGACTGGAGCCGCTTCAGCTCCACAAGGGCCCGGTAGTATTCCTTATGACCGACAAGGTAGCGGGTAAAGTCGGCGATCTTACGGCCGCCGTATTCCTGTGCCGATATGGATCCGATACAGGACACAAGCATGAGGAATATCAGCAGCGGGACGCACTTTTTCAATCTGAACGCCTCCTCGTCGGCGGGCGGACCGGTGCCGATCCGCTCCGCATTCAGGCACGCATACCGGAATAAAGCGCCTCGAGACGCGTTATGACCGCACCCTTTGCATCAGTTTTTCCCAGGACAGCACGACCGGCGAAGCGATGTAGATCGTCGAGTAGCACCCGACTATCATGCCGAAGAGAAGGACCTGGGCAAATTCGCTGATTCCCTCGCCGCCAAGGAGGAAGAGGGCGAATACGCTTAAAAGGGTCAGGAACGAGGTAAGGATCGTCCGGGACATCGTCACTGTTATCGAGCCGTTCACGATATCCACCATGGATATTTTCGTTTCTATCTGCGTGTTCTCCCTGATCCGGTCGAATATGACGATGGTGTCGTTGACCGAGTAACCGAAAATGGTGAGCAGGGCGGCGACGACCGAGATGTTGATTTCGATGCCGGCAAAGCCGCAATAGGCGACCGACAGAATGACGTCATGGAGAACCGCGGCCATGGCGCCCACCGAGTACCTGAACTCGAAGCGGTACGCGAGATAGATGGTCATGAGGATGATGGACACGATGATGAGCTTTAAAGCCGACTGCCTGAGATAGCTGCCGACCGCGGGACCGACGTTCTCGGTGCTGAGAACTGACACCTTCTTGAAATTTTTCTCGAGATGGGCCTTGATCCGGTCGGATTCGTCGACGACGATCTTGTATATTACATAGGTCGGCTTCGCCGCGGTATCGACCTTCAGGGCCGAGGCGTCGTACTTTTTCGCCAGGCCGCTCATCTCGTCATCCATCGGCTTGTCGAAGACGATGGGAATGGATATGCCGTTAATGATCTCCGCGCCATCGAAGGTTCCGCGCACCAGGTTTTCCACCTTGTCGTCGGTGTACACGGATTTCTTTTTTTCAGCCGCCTCTTTTGTCTCCTTTTTGAAAATGATATATTCATTCCTGCCGGGGTCCCCGATCCTGCGCGCTTCCGCGTCAAGCCCCGCGATGGCCGCGTTGAGCTTGGCCTCGTCCACCCCCTTCAGGGCGACGAATACGGCGGCGCTCTTCTGCAGCCGGGCCTTCGGGTATTTCTCCTCCAGCGTTTTTCTCATCTTCTCGGCGTACATGAAGGCGGAATCTTCCTGGAGCTTGGTCGTGATGATGAATTCATGGTTGTCGAGTTCGCCGATCTGCTGGACCATCGGGTTGTAAGCGCCGAGGACCTTCCTGATCTTCCCCTCGTCGACTCCCTTCTCGAACCTGGCGATGATCTTCTGCCCGCCGACGAAATCCACGCCCAGGTTCAGCCCCTTGGATATGAGGCCCCACACCAGGAACACCACGAACAGGGTTATCGACAGGCCGTAGGCGAAATATCTATATTTAAGAAATGGTATTGTCCGTTGTTTCAACATGAGCCCCCTTAAATGCTGAGCCGCTTGATTTTTTTGTTCAATGATATCAGCTCGTAAACGAATCGCGTGATATACAGGGATACGAACATGCTGACGATCAGACCGATGGTCAGGGTAACCGCGAAGCCCTTGATGGGGCCGGTGCCGAACTGCGCCAGCACGAAGGCCGAAATGAGCGTTGTCAGGTTACCGTCGAAGATGGCCCAGAAGGCCCGGTCGAAACCGAGGCTCACGGCCATGCGCACCGATTTCCCGTTCGCCAGCTCCTCCTTCATGCGCTCATAGATGAGGACGTTCGCGTCAACCGCCATACCGGCGGTGAGGATGATACCGGCAATGCCGGGCAGCGTCAGGGTGAACCCGAGCCATGAGAGCAGAGCCATCTGGAATATGGCGTTCAGCACAAGGCCGGCGCCCGCGATTATACCGGCCAACCGATAATACAGCATCATGAAGATCAGGATGCCGGTAAAACCGAGGATCGCCGCCTTGACGCCGGCCTCGATGGAGTCCTGCCCCAGGGAAGGACCGACGGTGCGCTCCTCGATGATGTTCAGGTCGACGGGCAGCGCCCCTTCTTTTATGATGCGGGTCAGCGTGTTGACTTCCTCGTAGGTGAAATTCCCGTTGATCATGGCCGATCCGCTGGTGATCTGCACGTTCAACCGCGGCGCGCTCCGCACCTTGTCGTCAATGACGATGGCGAGCTTCTTGCCCCAGTTCTTCTTCGAAGTGACGTCGGCGAACTTGGTGGCGCCCTCGGCGGTGGTCGTGAAATGGACCGCGAGGCCGCCGTATTCATCATTGCCGATCCAGGCCTTGTTGATGTCCGTACCGGCAATTGCCACTTCTTTCTTCAAAACAACCGGGTATTGGGGGATTATTTTTTTGGAGTCCTTCACGCGTTCCCAGTTGTACAGCACCTCGAGATCCCTGGGAAGCTGTATCCCCGCCGTTATATCGGCCAGGAGCTTGTCCTGCTGCTCGACATCTTCAGGCAGCGCCTTCTCCTTGTAATTCTGCCGGAGCCATTCCCCGGCCTTCGCCGTATAGGCGTCATCCACCAGGCGGTACTCCACCTGGCCCGTGGTTCCGATCGCCTTCTTGACGGCACGGGGGTCCTTGACACCCGGAAGCTGTATTTCGATCGCTTCATTGCCGCGCGGCCGAATCGATGGCTCGGCAACGCCGAACTTGTCGATCCGGTTCCGGATCAGCTCGAGGGCCTGCTGGGTCATTTCGGTTTTTTCTTTTTCGGTAAGCTTCTTTTTGTCGACGGACTTGCTTTCGATCTTCGCGAAATCGGCCTGGAGCACCAGGTGCATCCCGCCCTGGAGGTCAAGACCAAGATTCACCTTTTTCGCCAGGACCGCGTCTTCGGCCCAGTGTTTCCGGATCACGGCGTTCCTGACGCCCGGGAAGGTCCTCACGTCGTTCATGACCGCGTCGTTGAGGTTCCTGCCCGTTACCGTAATGGTATTCTCTTTTTGGGTGAGAACATAGGATTCCGGCGGAAACTTCTTTTTGACCGCCCCGATCTGTTCAGCCGTGGCGTCGCCGCTCATCAATATCCGCATCGTGTTCTCGCCCACCGTCGGCAAAATCAGCACGATCGAAAAAGCGATTATCAGCAGGATAAATATCAGTTTATATACCATTCCCCTGGTCATGCAAGTCCCCTGAATCTGTTTATCGTTTAGTTATTATCCGAGAGCCCTTTCTTCGGGATTTCTTTGCTCTTGCCTTGTAAATTATGAAAATCACAAAAAGGAAAATCAACAGGCCCCAGCGGGCGATCGTATCGGTCTTGGCCCCGAAAATACCGCCCCCCTTCGGCTTTTCCTTTTCCTTCGCCGTTATCTTATCATCGGGGATCCTCACCAGGTCCTGGCCGGGCTCTTCCGCCTTGATGGTGATGTCCGGGATCCGGTTGTACTTAATCCCTTCATGATCGATCATGAGGAGGCTGTCGCCGCTCTCCCGGTCAATGTTTCCCTCCGGGATATCTTCCTTTGGCTCTTCTTTCCTGACCGCCTCTTTTTTCTTTTCTTCCGGCTTCTTGTCGGGCTGTTTTTTTGCTTCCTTTTTTTTCGCGGCCGCTTTTTTGGCTGCCCCTTTTTTCAGATTATCGGCGGCTGCTTTTTTATCGGCAGCGGCAGTCCCCTCTTTTCCCTGGATTTTCGCATCCTTTTCCGATGCCGAATCGGTCCTGGCGCCATCGCGCTTTTCAATGGAAGTTGATTCCTTGCCGGACGGGTCGCCTGCGCTCTCCTGCGCCATGGCGCCGACGAACAGGCAGACCGGTATCGATATAATCAGCAGAAGATACGGCAGGTTTTTTTTCATGGCAGTTAGTCTTCTTTAATATTTTATGGAATTTTGTTCTGTATGGCGCTCTTCAGGAATTCGACCTTGGTATTGCCGGATATCTTAAGCACCACGATATCTCCTTCCTTGAAGCTGTCAATGATTCCATACATCCCTCCGGCCGTGATAACCCTGTCCCCTTTCTTGAGGGCGGTAATCATTTCCATCCGCTCCTTTTCCTTTTTTTTCTGCGGACGGATCAGGAGAAAATAAAAGATGGCGATGGTCGCCACCATGAGAATGATGAAGCTGTAATTGCCCAACGCCGATTGCATCCCCTGTCCTCCCTGGGCCGCGCCTTCGGATGCGGCGTATGCTATGCCTGTTAATTGTAACACTATGGTCCTCCCTAAAAAAATTCAGCGACAGTATTCATCAGCAGCCGGAATAATGTCAACAGAAAAAATTGATGTATGGGCGCGGCATGCCGCGCTCCTGCGAGGGTATCCCGTTATTCCGCCAGAATAATGACCGGCGTTCCCAATTGGATATACTGCTCCAGCTCCACCGCGTCCCGGTTGAACATCCTGACGCAGCCGTTCGACGACAGGTGCCCGATGGCGTTCTCATCGTTATTGCCGTGTATGGCGATGCCGTACCCGATCCCCGCCCTTTTACCCTTGACGGCCGGTACGGCGCCTTTGTGCAGGGCCGCGCGGTACCGCTTGCGGTCCTCCCTGTTGGGATAATCTATGCCGTAATAGCGGGGACCATAGGCGTTGTCTCCCAGGTCGACATCCGGCTCCCCGAACCTGGGGTGCCCTTCCTTTGCGCGGAAGTACTTTTTATTCATGTCCCGCAGCACGCGGTAGGACGGCGATTTCGGGTCCGCGTCCATGCTCAAAATCTCGTTTACCGCGTAGACTCCCTCCGGAGTCCTGTTGTCGCCCTCATAGACTTTCCGCTTCATGTCGGGATTGGAGCCGTAACCGACGGTATAGGCGGCGACGACCGCCATGCGCCTGTCGTACACTTCCAGCCTGAAGTTCTTTTTGCTCACGAATATGACGTAACCGCCCTTAAAGGTGGAAAAGGCCTTTCTGACAAGATCTTCCTTGCCGGCGCAGGCGGGCGCCGCCACGATTGACAGCATCGCGAAGACCGGCAGCAGCATACCGCCCATCAATCGAAGGCCCGGACCGCCCGCATTACCGCGCTTCCGGAGCCCTGCGCTCATCGAGTCTCGTGATTTCAAGGATGACATCCTCCGTGACATCGTATTCTTTTCTGGCATAGATCAGCTCATCGCCTATATTGATGATAAAATCTATCTCTTTTTTTTTCGCGACGTTCTTCACGGCCCGGTCGATCTGGGTCAGGAGTATCCCCTTGTAATACCTGCTTTTCCCCCTGAGCGCTGCAAGGTCAGCCGCGAGGGCCCGGTATTCATCCAGGATGGCGACATGGTCGCCGGAGGGCTCATTCAGGTCGCGCTCGATCTCCTTCATCCGGGCCAGCTTCTGGTCCAGTTTTTTCTTCACGTACAGGGCGTCACGGTTTTTGCCGAGGGCGTAGGAATAGACCGCCTTCAGGCTCATGTAGCGCACGACCGGGGGCGGACCGATGTCGCCCTTCTTCTTGAAGTATGAGCAGGAAGAAAAGACCGCTACCGCGGCGGCGACCATGACCGCGGCGTAACGCATCAGAACCTCATGTCGCCTATGGCGAACTGGAAGGTAAGGCCGCCGACGCTCTTGAAGCTCCCGCCGCTGTAAATAAGCTTCCTGCCGAACCAGAAACGCAGCGGCATCATCGGTATCTGGACCCTGAACCCGAAGCCGTAGGAATACCTGAAATAGCTCAGGAGATTGATTTTCCCGAAATTCTGGATATGGTGCAGTTCTTTCGTATAGAGGTCCTGGTACACGATCTTCTGGTTATCCACCGACAGCTGCTGCTCCCAGAAGGGATCGGACCAGAGGGACCCGGCGTCGAAAAAGACGGCGAACCAGAGCATCTGCGGGTGAATGGGAACGCGGAACTCGGCGCCGTAGAGGATGCGGTGGAAGAGGCCCACATTCTGCCACGATTCCGGAAATCTCTTGTCATAGTAGTCCCAGCCGCGCAGCGTTTCGGGCCCGCCGATGCTAAGGCGGTCCTCGGTTTCAAGCCACGTGTCGCGGAGATCGACCGTTCCATTGCTCATATAATAGAAATTCGAGTGCCTCGGCTGTCTTCTGTCGACCTGGCCCCAGCCCATGGGTCTCACGATAAAGGAGCCGCTTGCCCTGAGCTCGAAGACGCAGGGATGGCTCTTCAGGAAGGGGATATGGAACGGCGAAAAATAGAAATATATCTCGGGGTTAATCTTTATGTAGTGGTCAGAGCCGCCGAGGACGTTGCCGCCGGTGAAGTTCGCCGAGAGGTCGATGTTGAACCCCTTCGTCGGATTCAAATAATTATCCCGCGAGTCATGGGCCAGGAAGACGGTGATGCTCCTCTTCTCCTGGAATCCCAGCCTCTGCGAATAGAAGACCTCTTCCGAGCTGTTGCCGGTCGGGTCCTTGACCCTGGTTAACGCGTGGGCCCAGCTGGTGCCGATCGTGTAATGATTCAGGAACCGGTAGCTCAAGCCCAGGGCGTAGCCGACGGCTTCGCGCTTGTAGCTCGCCTCGTTGTCGATGCTGGTGAACACCGTCTGGGTCGACTTCACGTTATAGAGGTTGTAGAAAATGGATGTGTTCAGGCCGATGGGCTGGTTGAAGAGCCACCGTTCCGCGAAGGAGAGGGTTATGGAGGTGCGCTCGGGCCCGTACTCGAACCTCACACCCACCCGCTGGCCGTTGCCCAGGAGGTTGTTTTCAGCCACGTCCGCGAAGATGGAGAACCCCGATGTCGTGCCGTACCCGCCTCCCAGGGAAATGGTCCCGGTGGGCTGCTCCTCCACATCGACTATCAGGTTCATGTATCCCTCGCGGCTCCCCGGCCGCACGTCGATATTGACCTGCTTGAAGAACCCCAGGTTATAGACCTTTTCGCGCGACAGCTGCAGCTTCCGCGAATCGAAGAGGTCGCCCTCCCTGATGATCAGCTCGCGCCGGATGACCTTGTCCTTGGTCTTCTTATTCCCCTTGATGATGATCATGTCAACGTAGGCCTGGCTCCCCTCCTCGATGGAGAAGTCGACGGCCACGAACTTGCGCTTGACCTTTTTGCCCTTCACGACCACTTCGCGCTCCGTCACGGTCCGGTTCGGGACCACCCGGGCGAAGATGTATCCCCGGGACGCATACTTGAAGCTGATGGTCTGCCGGTCCATCTGGAACGTGGTGTCGTTGAACACGGCGCCGCTCCTGGTCTGCTCGAAATCCTTCATGAGCTCCTTGGACGTAAAGACCGTCTCTCCCGGCTTGCCCTGGATCTGCACCGTGTACCTGTCAAAATAATAGATGTCGCCCTCGCCGATCTTGAGGGTGATAAAGATGCCCCGCGTGTCCTTCTTCTCGGGGTTCACCCACTCGTACTCGACGCTCTCCTCGAGTATCTGGGCGTCGAGATAGCCGTACTGGCGGTAATAGGCCAGGAGTTTGGCCTTGTCCTGCTCCCACACGTCCCGCTTGAAATCGCCGTCCTTGAAGAGGCTCTTTTCCGATGTTTCCATGACCGCGAGAAGCTCTTTCATGTTCAGGGCCTTGGGACCGAGGACAGTCAGCTTCCTGACCTTAATCTCTTCCCCCTCGTCGATGATGAACTTGACCACGACGCTGCTGTCGTCGCCGCCGCGCGCCGGCTTGACCTCGTAGCGTACGACGGAATTGAAGAGCCCCTCGTCCTCGTATTTCTTCTTGATGGCCGCGACGCTCTTCTCGAGGTAATCCTTCCGTATGGTCGATCCCTCCTTGATAGGGATGGCCGTTGTCAGGTCGGACTCGGACACCTTGTCGATCCCCTTGAACCGTATCTCCTTGACGACCGGGCGCTCCTTGCAGACGAACCTGAGGCGGACGCCGTCCATGTATTCCTCGACCTCTACGACAATGCTTTCAAAATTGCCTTTCTTGAATATCTTCTTGATGTCCTCGCGGATTTCCAGGGCCTTCAGCGGGTACCCGACCGTGGTCTTCATGATATAGAGCAGGTCGTCTTCGTTGGCGTTCTTCAACCCCTGGAACAGGATTTTCTTGACCATCTTCCCTTCATATTTTGAAGGCTGGGAATAGAGGGCCTGGAACGTTGCAAGCAAAACGAACAATGATAGTATGATCGGGGATATTTTTCTCATTCAAAACCTATTATTCCGGCAGCAGGGCCCGGCTGTTTTCCTGTGCGCAGGTTCATTCGACTGTTGTGCACAGATAGTATGTCAATCGTTTAATGTCAAGAATATATAAGACCGGCTGCCAAATATAGGCACACCATCATGTTTCTATGTGTCAACCCCGATTTATTGGTTACAGAAAGATGCAGCCATACCGGGGAATATCGACGCGAACCTCTTAAGAGTGAGACCCAAGCCCTGGGCTGCCCTCTTATATAATAATCCTCAGTCCGCCGATGACGCTGCGGCCCTGCTCGGGATAGATATAGACGGTGCTGTACCGCGTGTTGTATATGTTGTCGATCCGGCCGAACAGGAAAAACGAGTCGAGCACCCGCACCTGGAGATAGAGGGAGCCCGTCAGCGCGGGGCTCAATTCCACGCGGTAAAAGGGGCTGGTGTGCATCCTCCCGCGGTATCCGGTGCTGAACTCGGTTTCAAACCGGTACACGTTCAGGCGGATGTAACCGTTCCCCTGATGAACCGGCTGGTACGTCACGTAATCGCTGGCGTACGAATAGGTATATTCATATTTTCCGCCCAGCTCAAGGGAGCTTGAGTATATGGCGAAACCGATGGAGGTCTCGCACCGCGCTCCAGCCTGTTCGATCTTCATCCGGTGGGTGGACAGCACAAGCTCGGGAAGGGAAAAGTACGCGTAATACCGGTCGTTGGTGACAAAGGTTCCGGCAGCCTTGATCCTGAACGTCTTCACGTAAAACGGCTTTTCACTGCTGGTCGACACGTCGATGCCGAGGTTAAGCTCGGCGTGGTGGCCCTTGCCCGGCATGAGGTTGTACGCCGGCTTGACATAGCGCCGGTTAAAATAGAAGTTTTCCGGGGTGAACGGAACGAGCTCGTACACGTAGGAGGCGCCCGCCGAGAAATACCTGACCTTCACGGTCGACGCATCGATCCTCCCGGAAACGAAATGCCCGCGGTCGCGGTTGTAGGTGTACTGCGGCCCGAGGCCGAACTTGAAGTATTCCGACAGGTTGAAGTTCCATGTGAACTCGTTGGCGACCCATGAATCGTAATCATAGGGCGCTTTGAAAAAATAATGGGAAAACTTCGAGTTGAAAGCGAGCCGGTTCGCAGCGGACCAGATATACTGCCATCCGAATTCGGCGTTGATCTTGTAAAAATCCGCGGAATGATACGGTTTCAGTGTAAAGACATCGGGAACCTGCGTCGAGTCGAGGCGATGGGTGAAATAGGCGCCGCCGAGATTCAGGTTCCATCGCGTCGGCATCGGCTTGAAATCGTTCTTGATCTTCAGCTCGACCCTGTCCTTTTCCTCCCTGCTGTAGAAGGGATTATTGAACATGCCGTGGGATTCGTTTTTCACCTCGACTTCCGGGGTCATCTTCCATTTTTCGGTGATGTCAGCCTCCCCTGTAAAGCCGATCTCGTTGTCGTAATAGCCCGAATTCCGGTACCCGAAATCGTTGGACCGGTTGAAATTCGAGTTCAACTGGTAGGTGAAATTTTCAAAGCTCTGGGTGAGGCTGCCCAGCCAGAGCATGCGGTTATACTGTCCATAGAGAACCATGGCATCGACATTGAAATTGGCAGGCTTCCGGTCGTTCTTCTTTTCGGCCCTGTCGGAAGAGGCTTTTTTATCCTGCTTCGTATCACCGGTTTCAATCCGCGCCCTCTCTTTTTCGGCGGCTTCCTGCGAATGGAGAAAGGCCGGCGCGGCGATGGCGATGGCGCACAGTAGGATTACCGTTCTTTTCATTACCTGGCACGCAGTAGTTAACAATGGGTTCCCTGAGAAGAATGGCGACGCGGGGCGCTTCAGAGCTCCTTGCGTTTTATGACGGAGCTGCATATTCTGCAAGAGTACGTTTCCTGGGGCGTCCCGGAATCGAGAAAAACTCTCACCTCATACCCGCATGAACACCGGTAGGCATAGCTTCTCAGTTTGATCTCTTTCATAAAGGCATCCTCGTGACAATTAACATATCATTAATATTATCGGAAAAAAGCGGGGATACCTTATCACTTCATATGAAAATGGGGCTGTTTGACACAGCCCCATTCATTTCAATAAAAAACCCTGAAAGGATCAGCCCTTCAGCGCAGCAGCCTTGTCCGTTTTTTCCCAGACAAATCCCGCGTCTTCCCTTCCGAAATGCCCGTAGTTGGAAGTGGACCTGAAAATGGGCCTGTAGAGGTCGAGCATCTGAATGATGCCGGCCGGCTTAAGGTTGAAGACCTTCCGCACCCGCTCGCTGATCTTTTCCTCGGAGATCGTGCCGGTCCCGAAGGTGTCGACAAGGACTGAAACGGGATCGGCGACGCCGATGGCGTAGGCCAGCTGCACCTCGCAGCGGTAGGCCAGCCCGGCAGCCACGATGTTCTTGGCGATGTACCGCGCCATGTAGGCTGCGGAGCGGTCGACCTTGGAGGGGTCCTTGCCGGAAAAGGCGCCGCCGCCGTGGCGGCCCATGCCGCCGTAGGTGTCGACGATAATCTTGCGGCCGGTGAGGCCGGTGTCACCGTGGGGACCGCCCACAACGAAGCGCCCCGTGGGATTGACATATATTTTCGTGTTCTTGTCTATGAAATCGGCCGGGATGATCTTCTTGATGGTCGTCTCGATTACGCCCTCGGTGATCTCCTTGTGGCTTGCCTCCGGTGTATGCTGCGTCGAGATGACGACCGCCTCGACGCGCTTCGGCTTGGCGTCGACGTACTCGATGGTGACCTGCGACTTGGAGTCGGGACGGATGAACTTCAGCTCGCCGCTGCGCCGCACGTCGGCCAGCCTCTTCACCAGCTTGTGGGCAAGGGATATCGGCATAGGCATCAGCTCCGTGGTCTCCGCCACGGCGTATCCGAACATCATGCCCTGGTCCCCGGCGCCCTGCTCGGAGTAGAGGCCCTGGCCCTCGGTGACGCCCTGGGAGATGTCCGGGGACTGGGTATGCACGTAGATCTCGCATTTGCAGGTCTTGGCGTCGAAGCCGATGTCCGCGTCGGTGTAGCCGATATCGGCGACCACCTGCCGCGCCGCCTTGTCGTAATCAACCGCCTGCGACGATGTTATTTCGCCGGACAGCACGATCCTGTCGGTGGTAACCAGCGTTTCCATGGCCACCCTTGATTTCTTGTCGCCCTTGATATGCTCGTCAAGCATGGCATCGGAGATCTGGTCCGCGACCTTGTCAGGATGCCCCTCGGATACCGATTCAGACGTAAAGATATAGTCTTTGCTAACCATTCTACAAACTCCTTTAATAAATATGGGCAGACCTCAACCTCGGACGAGGTCTGTTTTTATTGAGGAAACTTTTAAAAATAAAATCCGGATGTTCCCCCATGGGCACGTTCATGATACAGCCGGAATTATCAAAGCTCGCACTATGATAATTCCCATGTTCAGAGGTGCCCTCGATAATCTCCAGTGGATGCGAGATGTATATTCGTTATTTCTTTACGGGCGTGCCTTTATCGGCATTGCTGTTCAGATCGGGTTTCTTCTCTTCGCCTTTTATCAGGCCCTTGTTCTTTGACTCTGTTTTAAGAAGATCTTTTTTAAGCGAATCCATCCTCGCCGATTCCAGCCCGGCCAGTCCGAGAGAACCGATCATGAAGAGGCCGATCATTATCCCGGTGGCCTTGGTGATGACATCGGCGGTCGAAGATCCGAAGGCGGACTGGCTTGAACCGCCCAGGATGCCCATGCCGGCGCTTTTATCCGACTGGAGCAGAATGAGCACCACCAGCAGGACGCAGAGTATCAAGAATAAGACCGATATGACAGTTATGATAATTCCCATAGAGCCTCGCTACAATTATTTAACACGTATGATGTCCAGGAACGAATCCGCCTTGAGGCTCGCGCCACCCACCAGGACGCCATCTATGTTCTCCTTGATGTGAAGACCGGCGATGTTGTCCGGCTTGACAGATCCGCCGTACAGAATAGGGAGGGCGTCCGCGGTTTCCTGGCCATACAGGTCCTTCACGATCTGGCGGATAAAGCGGTGCGCATCGTCGGCGATCTCAGGCGTGGCGACCTTGCCCGTTCCTATGGCCCAGACCGGCTCGTAGGCAATGACGACTTTTTTCATCTCCGCCGCGGAAACGCCCGCCAGGGCCTTTTCCACCTGCCGCTTTAACACCTCATTGGTCAACTCTTTTTCGCGCTCCTCCAGGAGTTCACCGACGCAGATCATCGGCTCGATATCGTTCTTAAAGGCGGCCCTGACCTTTTTATTCACTTCCTCGTCCGTCTCTCCGAAAACGTGGCGCCGCTCGGAATGGCCGATAAGGATATACCGGCACCCGGCATCCTTCACCATGACCGGCGAAACCTCCCCCGTAAAGGCCCCTTCCTGATCGAAATACATGTTCTGCATCCCCACGGAAATCTTCGATCCGCGGCAGAGCTGCGCCACCTCCTTCGCCCAGGGAGACGGGGGGAAAACGACGACTTCCCGGCCGCCGATCCCGTCAATACCGGCGAGGAGGCCCTTCACCAGGTCAATCGCCTCGCCGCTTTTTTTATACATTTTCCAGTTTCCGGCAAATATTTCACGTCGTGTCATGTGCGCTCCTTTATATGCCCCTCTCCCCGCGGGAGAGGGGTTGGGGTGAGGGTTTTACTTCATGATATACTTGATCAGGTCGAGGACGCGTGTCGAATATGCCCACTCGTTATCGTACCAGCTCAGGACCTTGACGAGGTTCCCTTCGATGACCTTGGTTGACGCCGCGTCGACGCAGGACGAATGGGCGTTTCCGAGGAAATCGACCGATACCAGCTCCTCTTCACAGAAGAGAAGGATCCCCTTGAGCTTGGTGTTCGCCGCTTCCTTGAGAGCCGCGTTGACCTTGTCCACGGTCGTGTTTTCTTTCACAACAGCGACGAAGTCCACCACCGATACGTTGGGGGTGGGGACGCGGATGGCAGCGCCGTCCAGTTTGCCCTTGAGCTCCGGCATGACCAATGACACGGCCTTGGCCGCGCCGGTCGTGGTCGGGATCATGGATAGCGCCGCAGCCCGGGCCCTTCTCAGGTCCTCGTGCGGGAGGTCCAGCAGGCGCTGGTCGTTGGTGTACGAGTGTATGGTGGTCATGTGGCCCTTCTGGATGCCGAAGTTGTCGTGGATGACCTTAACGACCGGCGCCAGGCAGTTTGTCGTGCATGAGGCGTTGGATATGATATGATGGTTGTTCTTGTCATACTTATCCTCGTTGACGCCAAGAACGATGGTGATGTCCTCATCCTTGGCAGGCGCGGTGATGATGACCTTCTTCGCCCCTGCGCCGATGTGCTGGGAGCATTTCGCCTTGTCGCGGAAACGCCCGGTGGACTCGACGACGACGTCGATGCCCTCGGCCTTCCAGGGAAGGCTTGTCGGGTCTTTCTCGGAGTGGATCTTGATATTCTTGCCGTTAACGACAATGGAATCAGCGGTGCTCGAAACCGTCCCGTCGAAAATGCCGAACACGGAATCATATTTAAGCAGGTGCGCGAGCGTTTTTGAGTCGGTGAGATCATTGATACTGACAATTTCGATGTCGCCATAGGCGGCGGGATTGCCGTATACGGCGCGCAAAACGCAACGTCCGATTCGTCCGAAACCATTAATAGAGACTTTGATAGCCATACTTTTCCCCCGTTGGTTTTATTAGAATGGTACCCATGCTGAGAGTGGGATTTTGGAATACGGATTAAACGCTTATGATAAATTGTTAAATAATATCGGATTTGTCAAGTATTTCATTCATTTAAATGGCTCCGGCCGGTCATTTAAGGCAATCGGCGAGAAAGGCGTCCACCGCATCGTTGAAGCCATGGGGATTTTCGAAAAACGGAACGTGACCGCTATGGTCAAAGACGACCACCCGGGCATTGGGGATACCCGAGGCAAGGGCCGTCGTGGAATCGCAATTGATGACCTTGTCACCCCTGTTGGCTATGACCAGAACCGGGATATCGATATTTCCCAGGATCCCGGTGTAGTCCATGCCCCTGCAAATCTCCATGTCGGTAAGGATCACGTTCCGGTCCATTTCATGGAGGCCTTTCCGGGCAAATCCGATAAGCACTTCCATCTTCCGGCTGAACACGGCGCCGACGATCATGTCGGCCAGGGCGTTCATGTCGTCGCGCTCCATTATATCCACCAGCACATCGGATATGGGGAGCACCGCGGAGGTCGACACCAGCACCATCCCGATCATGCCGGAGAGACGGCGGCGGCACGCCTCGAGGCACACGCCTCCTCCCATGGAATGGCCCATGAGAACGTAGGAGGAAATGCCTTCCTCCTTGATGATATCCTCGATGGCATAGATGAAATCGTCAAGGGAGGGCTTCACGCCGTTATATGAATTGCCGTGCCCCGGCAGGTCCAGGGCTATGGTCTTGAACCGGTGGCCGAAATGCCTGATCTGAAAACGGTACAGGCGGGAGTCCCCCACGGCGCCGTGGATAAGTATGATGGCCGGGCCGGGGAAATCTCCCTGCTTGCGGTACGACAGGGTTCCCCAGCGGGACGATGTTGTCAGCTCGTTCTTTCTCATGGATGGTCTATAAAAATGTATGGGATACCTTTGCGGGGAGATTTTCCCTGTCAATCCAAAAAACAGAAATTCCCGCCATCAATGGACGGGAATCGATAACAATGGATGAAACATGCGTCAATCCCATTACCGGTAAAGAGAAACAGGAATGATTAGATTTCTATTAATGCTTTTCCATCATGCTGGTTGCGGGAGGATAAATCCCCATATGGCGTCTCCACACTGCTATGCCAAAGCGGATGCAGCCGCATATGGCCACAAAACTTCCGGCAATGACGCAGATCCAGACAGTGTGATGTATGGCTGTGGGATAATTCCTGACAAAATTCAATACTATCTGATCCATCGAAAGGCTCCTTCACATACAAAATGGATACAACCCTGATGGATGTAAACTAAAATCATGGGGAATTTATGTCAATAGTAAATTTTTGCCGGCAGGAATATTTTGACTCTTGGTTAGTAATGAATTAACTCTGGCACCGTGATTCATTATAACTCATAATTCCGAATATAAATAAAATATAGTAATTCATAAATATGGAAGAAATTTAAAACTATCCTGATATAATGAAGGATCTCAAGGAAATTGATAGGAAGGTTAAACATACATAGGAATTAATATAGAAAAAATATTACATACCGCATGGACGGTTTGTTGATTTTTTTGTTTACCGATAACTATCATTTGGGAAGTCCCTCTGAGCCCCATTATTACCGATAACTATCGGCATCATCCAGACATAAAAAATGATCAAAGTGGAGGATAAATCATTAATGTTATCAAGAAAAGTTGGCCCTGTATTTGTAATCTGTATCCTTATTTCAAGCCTATACTGTCAGGAAGACAAGGGAGGATCAATGATTCCCTTCCTTCTTGGCACAACGTCCTCTGATAATAAAGGTACAGCGGAAACACAGGATTGCACAATGCAAAAGATACCCACCGAGACGGTCATTGATGGCCTGATTGTGGACGAGGAAAGCCGTGCTGCATCAACAACATCATCAGCAAATGCATCTCCTTCCGTCGTTAAGATCGAGACCCTTATCAAGCTGGTCCCTGACGCTGAAAATGCCTTCTTCACGGACACGGGGCGGTTGTTTGTCACGGACGGAACATGCATCTGTGAAATAACGGACCGCGGCACTGTCACCAAGCTCTTTACCGACACCCAGGGTCTTTTTGGCGGGATCGCCCAGTCAGGCAAATGGCTCTACGTTGTCCATGCCTCCATCAAGAATACCCTTCCATCATTGGACTTCAATTCATTATTAGCTTCCGGAGATATCGTGACCATCCTGAAGGCTCTTACCGATGCCATGATGAATAAAGAGATACTGAGGGCGGACATCAGCGTGGCGGGTCCCCCCGTTTTTGAATCCCTGTGCGTCATTGAGGGCGCACTATTGCCCAACGGCATGGCTGCCGACGTTGAGGGAAACCTGTATGTGGCTGACCAGACATTCCTGCCCCAGGGAGGCATCATCAAGTTCACCATTACCGGAGACGAGACGCCCGTAGTATCGCAGGAACGATGGATATACCACAAGGACGGGTGCCTGTCGCCCAACGGAGTCGCCATCAGCGGAAGCACTCTTTACTTCACTGATTTTGCCCTCACCTCTTTAAAACCGGCCAAGGTGAAGAAAGTCGAAATAATAAACGGCAAACCCGGCACGATCGAGGTCGTGCATTCGGCCCTCAGCTTTTTTGATGATCTGGACATCGGCGTGTATAAGAATCGGACATACATCGCCGTTGCCGATTATTTACTGAGCTCCATCATCATGATAAACCAGAATGATGGCGCTAAAACAAGGCTGGGAAGCGGCAAGCTCGCCAATCCATCATCCGTTCATTTCGGCAAAACTCCCCAGTTCAAGGCGAACGAGCTCCTTGTCACCGAAAAAGGGATGCTCTACGAAATGTATTCCAGCTACGGGAACAAGCTGAGCTGCATCACCCTTCCTGAATAAGACCGCAATCCCTGCGGTGATGAAACCCGGCATTGCCGCAGGGGAATTCAATCCTGGAAACCGATCAGCAATCCTGCGCCTCGACGGTTCGGCAGGCTTGTCCTGGGCGACGTCGAAAGTCTCACCCACCGCCTGTCGAAGGGCGCAGCCGCCCATAACCGGAAATTTATTTGACCGATACCGGTGGTATTATTATTTTTGTCTCAAGGGACGCAAACATATGTACGCCTTTGAAATAGTAGCGGAGCGCAAGATCGTCGAAGCAATGGAGCGGGGCGAATTCGACAACAATCCCCTGGCGGGGAAGCCCCTTCCGCCGGACGGCCTGGATAACGTGTCGCCGGAGCTCCGCATGGCCATGAAGATCATGAAAATCGCCGGGATCGTGCCTGAGGAGATCGAGCTTCGAAAGGAAATATCATCCATCAACGAGCTCCTCAGGATCTGCGCGGCCGACGAGGACAAGGTCAGGCTCAGGGTAAAGCTGAACGAGAAGCAGCTCCGCTACAACATGCTGATGGAAAAGCGGACCGGCAAGGTCTTCCTCCCCGAATACCACGAAAAGATAATGGAAAAGCTCGGAAAATCCTGATTTATCGAGAAGGCCTGGTGGCGGCTTCCAGGGACGCCAGATACGAAAGTGCCTCCTCGAAGGTATCGCCGCACATCTCTTTTGACGCCTTGAGGGCGTTACACACGGCGGGACGATCATCCCGCCCGAAGATCCCGCACAGGTTATTGGATGTGAGATGGACGCACCGGACGCCGGCGGGCTTTCCACCGGTCATGCCGGGTATCGGCGATGATATGGACGGGGCTATGCAGCAGGCGCCGCATCCGGCCCTGCACCGGATCTCTATCATGTGATGCTCCTGTTAAATGACGAAGCCGTGTCATGGACGGCCATCATGACTATCCCACAATCGCATCGCCCTATGGGCAATCATTTTTCCGTCAATGATTAAGAGAAATATTTCCTGATAAGGCCGAACCTGCCACGCTTGATGAGACGCATCCCGGAATAGCGCATCACTTCCCTGATCCTGTCGCGGTACCCGGGGCCATAGCAGTGGGACGGGCATTTCTTGCAGGCAGGTTTCGGGTCGAAGGGACAGAGGACGCGCTTTGACACAGCGTAGAGAAGGAGCCTGCGGCATTCTTCGCAATAGGAGTAATCGATCGATTCGAGGCAGCGACTCACTGCGCCGGCGGTAACAACCGGGGCCTTATCACGGTCCCTGTGGTTGTCGCTGCAATAAATATTGATAAATTCTGCCAGCACTTCAGAATCGCTGATCATTTTTTTTATTTTGTCGTCTTTTTGTTCCATCAGATTCACTCTGGCACCTGAAAAAATACTGTTCAACCGATAACTATCTGAAGTCATAAATTCTTTAAAAATTTATGATTTACTCTGACACCTCGATATAAGCCGGTATAGAAATCTTAACAAGTGTTCACCGATAACTATCGGCTCGAAAAACCAGCGGCTCATCAGATACCGATAACTATCGATTCAAACCGCCATCAGTGTATCAAAAATCCTCCCGAACAGCTGATTGCACTCTCCAAAAAATAGATCAGCGGCAATATCCTTCTCACCCTGGACAAACATGGTCCCGTCAAGCTCATCCAGGCAATTATCCAGGAGGGCCTTGACGCTTTCCGGGGTCGCTTCCAGGTGAAACTGCAGTGCCACCACCCTATCATCATACACGAATCCCTGGTTCCTGCAGGCATTGCTTTCGGCGATATGGACCGCCCCTGCGGGTATATCGAAGGTATCGCCGTGCCAGTGAAAGGCTGTGAACCGCTCCGGGAGAACCGCGCCAATGACGGATGCCACGGCTCCGCCGGTTCTCGTGACCGGAAACCAGCCGATTTCACGGTACCTATTCTTATACACGGCCGCTCCCATGACATCGGCAATGAGCTGGGCACCCAGGCAGATGCCGACAATCTTCTTCCCGCCTTTGATCGCTTCCCCGATGAATTTTTTCTCCTGCTTCATCCAGGGGTATTTTCCTTCGTCATGAACTCCCATGGGACCGCCCATGATCGCCAGGAGGTCATACTCGGTGGGCCCCGGCAGAGGCTCCCCGTCGAAGAGCCTTGTCACGGAAATCTCAGCCCCCCGGGAACGGGCAACCGATTCAAGATATGCCGGCCCCTCAAAGGGCACGTGCTGCAGGCAATGGATCCTCATGAAGTATGTTCCCCCTTATTCCGATAACCGTCTCCCGAACCGGCACTTGTTTTCCCGCCTTCGCCATCGCCCGCTCAAGGACCACATTCACGCCGCCGCAGCAGGGAACTTCCATACGGGCAACGGTTATTGATTTTATCTCATGCATTGAAAAAATCGCCGCGAGTTTGTCAACGTATTCTTCGATATACGGATCCAGCTTGGGGCAGAACATTATTACGATCCTGTTAAAAAGGAAATCCCTGTGAAAATTGCCGTACGCAAAGGGAACGCAATCCGCCGCCAGGAGCAGATGGGCGCCGTCGAAATAGGGGGCGGCCGGGTTGAGGAGCTTCAGCTGCACCGGCCACTGGCGGAGCTCCGACTCCACTGGCGCCTGGAGGCCTCCGGCGTCCTTCTGCGGATTCCTCTCCCTCATGTCCATGGCCGCCGATCCGGGGCATCCGCAGGGCTGCCCGGCCTGTGACGCTTCCTCATGGTGCGGAATCGGGATCCCCTTTTCCTGAAGATATTCCACCGCTTCACGGAGATATTTTATCTCGCCATGTTCCTTAAGATGATGGAGATGCGCTTTTATCACATTGGCTCCGTGCTTCACCACGTTCTCCATGACCCTGCGCTCGCTGTAGGGCTCGGCCTCGCGCTCCTCAACGGTCAGCGCACCCTCGGGACAGGTCTTAAGGCAGGCTCCGAGGCCGTCGCAGAAGAGATCGCTCACCAGTCGGACCTTACCGTCGATCACCTGGAGGGCCCCCTCCGGGCAGTCAGGCACGCAGAGGCCGCAGCCGTTGCATTTTTCCTCGTCTATTGTTATGATGCTTCGTTTCATGATATCCTCCCGGTTGAATGGTTTAATGTCATATCGATTTGTATCAATCAATGCAAATAATATACGACAACCTCGCATTTATCGCATTGACGCAGGTCAAGAAACATGTTTTTTCGATATTTTCCCGGCCAAGAACGCACATTAATTGTTGACTTTCCAACAAAGACGGATAACATACATCAGGATTTCTAATTTTGATGGAAAGGCTCAATAATATGAACGATTCCCTTATTTTAAAGATGGTATCCGCATGCATCGTATTCGCATCAGTAATCATGATTATCGCCTGTGATAACGATAAAAAAAAGGACAGTACATCGCAATTACTGCCCCTGCTTCTATTTTGTCCTGCGACTACGAAGTATATCCTCTACGATGGCTCGACATCTGATGGATTTATGGTGCCTACATTAGTTACACAAGATAACATGTGCAAAGCATCTTCAAATAAGCCTGTAGGTGCAACTAAAGTTCATGCCTTTATCTCACTGGGACAACCCAATTCAATATCCAATATGCCAAATAATTATAATTATAACCGGTGTGGTAAAATCTATGGGCCTGATGGTAAATCACTTATCGCAAACAACTGGAACGATTTACTTGACGGTTTTATAAATATGACATTATATGCTGCCGGTGTTCTTCCGGATGAAACGGAATGGTGGTCCGCATCAAAAGAAACAGGAGACGCTGATACCGTCAAAGACTGCAATGTATTTCAATCTAACGATATCGCTTATAGAGGCATCTGCGGTATATCAAATCGAACAGATGCAGGTTGGATCAGATACACCGTACCCACATGCAATAATACACGACATATTCTCTGCATCTGTGAAATAGCAGAGTAGTTCCAATTCTCACTTGATTTGCAGGGTACGGCATACCGTACCCCTATCTCAAGTATATTTTATTCACAGGGGTGTCAGATGATACAGATGACCTTGAAAAAGTATGCCATCGGCGCCGGCGCCCTTGTCATTCTCGCCCTCATCGCCTTTTCACCCCACGGTCTCCTTGACCAGACATCGAAACCGGCTTTCTGCAATGCCTGTCACCCCATGCATGAGCAATACGAGGTCTGGTTCCTCACCGGGGTCCACCGGAACATCAAGTGCGTCGACTGCCACCTTCCCAACAACAATGAAGTCAATCACCTCATCTGGAAGGGAATCGACGGCACCAAGGACGTCGTCTCATTCTTCAGCGGCGTTTATCCGGACTACATCACCGCCACGGGACACGCCCGGAGAGTCATCAAGGCCAACTGCGTGCGGTGCCACGGTGAAATGGTTTCGCGCATCAGCACCGACGGACAGAACTGCTGGTCCTGCCACCGCAGAATAAATCATAAGCTCAACGAATTCAGCTATTCCGATATCAGGTAGGAGAACACCATGAAACAGTACTGGATGATCTGTATCGCCTTCGGGCTCTGTGTATCTTTAATGGCCGGGTGCGCCCCGGAACCCCAGCCGATCAAGGCCGGGCTCGTAAAAGACGGCGAATTCGATCCCGAGGAGTGGGGCAAGGTCTATCCCCTCGAATATGAATCGTGGCTCAAAACAAGGGAACCGAAGCCGACGGGCAAGACAAAGTACAAGCGCGGCTGGGATACGGACAAGATCGTATACGACAAGCTGAGCGAGTATCCCTACACCGCCCTCCTCTACAACGGCTGGGGCTTCGGCATTGAATACAACGAGCCGCGGGGCCACTACTACGCGGTGATCGACCAGATCGAGATCGACCAGTCCCGGACCAAGGCCGGCGGCGTGTGCCTGGCCTGCAAATCGCCCTACCATAAAACCTTCACCGAGAAGCACGGCATGAAATACCTGACGGCGAAATTCAAGGACGCCCTCGACATGTTGCCGAAGAAAATGCGCGAAACCGGCCCTTCCTGCATTGATTGCCACAAGAACAGCGACATGGGACTCATAACAAACAAGCCCCATATCACCCGGGGCCTTGAGATGATCGGGAAGAAGGACCTCACCCGCCAGGAGGCGCGTGTCATGGCCTGCGCCCAGTGCCACATGACCTACTACGTGCCGCGGAACCAGGAAATGAAAGTATCCGGCGACGTCATGCCGCCCTGGACCGGCGGGAAATGGGGCGACATATCCATCGAGACCATCATCAAGGACCTGCTCACCGATTATCAGCGCATCGAATGGAAACAGAAAGTCACCGGCTTTGCCTTGCCCTACATACGTCATCCCGAATTCGAGTTTTACAGCCGCGACAGCGTCCACTGGAAGGCGGGCGTGGCCTGCGCAGACTGCCACATGCCCTACAAGCGCAGCGGCTCCTACAAGATATCCGATCACAACGTGACGAGCCCGCTCAAGGCCGACATGCGGGCCTGCTCGCAGTGCCATACCGAATCCGCGTCATGGCTGAAGGACCAGGTATTCGCCATCCAGGACCGCACGATCTCCCTTCATAACCGCGCCGGTTTTGCCGCTGCGGCCGTGACAAAGCTCTTCGAGCTGGTCCACGCCCAGCGCGACGCCGGGAAAGCCATCGACCAGGGTCTCTACCAGAAGGCGAAAAATTTCTACCTGCAGGCCTTTTTGCGGATCGTCTTCGTGGGCGCGGAGAACTCCTGCGGATTCCACAATCCTCCGGAGGCGGGTCGTGTCCTGGGAGACGCAATCGCCTTTTCGTTCAAGGCCGAGTCTGTCCTTCGGCAGATCCTTTTAAAGGCGGGAGCGGAAGCGCCCGATCCGATCAACCTCCAGCTGGCCAATTACCTGAACAACCGCGGCGAGAAAAAGCTGGGGTTCAAGCGCGACCAGATGTTCAAGGACCCCTTCGACATGGAAAGTTATTTTACGCCTGAAGGGGCCAAGGGGTATTGATAGTGAACCATGAAAGCCGGGGAAGCGCCTCCCCGGCTTTTTTAATATTTTTTATTAATCGCCAAAGGCGACCTGCAAGAAAGAGATATTACCCAGACCGGGACAAATGGACTGCCACAGACCTGCTTCTCTCATAAGATGCTTCCATGTTATATCTTATTGGACCGCCGCCATATCTTCTGCTTTTCCGCTGCCTTGATGAGGTCGTCGCGGAAATCGGGATGGGCGATGCTGATCAGCTTCTCCGCCCTCATCCACACCGCGTCGAGCTTCAGGGTGACGCAGCCGTATTCGGTGACGATGAACTGCGGCATCTGCCTCGGGATCGTCACGATCGTCCCCGGCTTGAAGAACGGCTGGATACGCGATATGACCGTTCCGTCGCGCATGGTATAGGTCGACGGCAGGCAGATGAAGCTCTTGCCTCCCTTTGAGCGGTAGGCGCCAAGAACGAAATCCTGCATGCCACCGTTTCCGGAAATCTGGTCGAACCCGTTCGATTCAGCGTTCACCTGCCCGTACAGGTCAACCTCGATGGCCTGGTTGATGGAAATAAAGTTGTCAATGCTCTTGATCACATCGTAATCATTCACATATCCGACATTATATGATGCAAGGGCCGGATTGTTATGGATCCAGTCGTACAGCTTGCGATTTCCCAGGGCGAAGGTGTACACGGTCTTGAAGCGGTCCACATCCTTGAGGGAGTTGTCCATGCGGCCCGACATGTACATCTCGTAGTAGGCGTCCACCAGCATTTCGGTGTGGCCCCCGAGGTGCTTCAGGTCGCTCTCGGCGATCATGTGGCCCAGGACGTTGGGCATGCCGCCGATGCCGAGCTGGACGCAGCAGCCGTCCTTGAGGTGCCTGAACACATGGCCCGCAATCTGCCGTTCGATATCTGTGGCCTCGATGGGCGGAAGCTCGAAGATCGGCTCGTTCTCGCCCTCGACAACATAATCGACCTGGGAGATGTGAACCGATTCGCGGGCGCCGCCCAGGCCGCGGGGAATGTTGGCATTGGTCTCGACGATGAGCTTCTTGGCCATGCACCAGCTTAGCATGCAGGCGTTTGATATGGCGAAATTGAAATACCCGTTTTCATCCATGGGTGAGGCCCTCAGAATGTGGACATCCTGGAGCCGCAGGCCGGTCTTTGTCGGGTCATATGCGGGCCCGTAATGGTGGGCGCAGCCCCAGTCCGTTTCCCCGAACACGATGGAGCAGTAATTCACCGAATACGGGTTTTGCATCTTCATGAGCCTGGTGAGGAGGGAAAAATGCCAGTCCACATAGGTGAATGTTTTTCCCTCGGGGTCTCTGGATACGACCTCCGGTATCGGCGGGATGGTGACCGCGCCGCCGACAAGCACATTGTCCAGCTCATCCTTTCTCGCGGCAAGGGCCCTGTCGCAGGCCATCGGCCTGCCGTTGAAAAAGCCGTAGGTGACCCAGTTGCCCGATTTCACGCATCGTGCTGCCTCTTCCGCGGTGCGGAGCTTGCTTTTATACTGTGCTGCGATATCCTTTTTTGAATCATAGCTCATATCGTATGCCATTGTCCTTTCCTCCCGTATGTCATATGTAAATATTATAATTATCGATTGAGGCGCGGGCTGGTAATCCGGGGCGGTTCATATACTGATTGTCAATTCCGGTTATATTTTCCATTTTACCGTCTCGCCGAACAGCATAGAAAGTGAACACCATTAAAAAATAAAAATCATTGAACATGGAGTTGCCGGTCATTTTCCATGAATCATCGGTATCACCATTGATAATATAAGTGGAACGTGGGGTAGAAACAATAGCGATTTTCAACAATAATTGTCATCGCCTCAGGTCACAGGCAATGGTGTAATCCTTTATATTTAAATAACAAAATCGAGGGAAGAATATTGGGAGAGCCACGTAAAATCGAAGCAGGACGTTCCCTCATGGATACGCAATCAGCATCATCCGTGAAAGAACCGGCCCACCGCCCACCATGCAGCCGCGCCCAGGCGGGTCATCCCCACGAGAGGGACAAGCCATTCAAGGGAGTTAAATATGAGAGAAAGAATCCTATTCAATATGGCAAACCGCACCACAATCGAGAAATAATATCATCGAATTGCACAAATTCCCTCAACATTTGATACCATAGTGTCGCTGACGCACAATAGCAAGAAAAAAATGCGTACCGATCTACCATGGTTCACGACTTATTACGGTATCCCAAAAGGATCATTTTTACAGCGAGAGGGTCTTTCATGAAAAAATTCAATAATTACCAGATGCTCTGGATCCGGTATTGGCTGCAGCGGCTGGAACATGGGACCATAAGCAGGGATGAATTCGAACATCAGATTTACAAAGAATGCCGGCTGCAGAACGAAAATATCACGTACAAGGAAGTGCAACATCTTGTTCGGAATATCCTTTCACAGCGCGAAGGAGCATTTTCAATGCAATCGCCCCCCAGGTTCTCATAAACCATTGCCATTGCCCTGTAGAAAAACCGTGAATGCATGCTCCGCCGAAAACAGAAAAAGCCCACCGAGGGGCTTTTTTCTGCAACGCGCCATGGCAGCCATCGCACGAACCTGCCGCACCCACGGGCCGTACCGTCAGCGGTACTTATCAATGACTTTATTGATCTCAGCCGTTATGGATTCAAAAGGGACTCCCCTGTCCTTTAGGCAGCCGACCGTTTTGCCGTAACTCACGTAAAACTTCGTCAATTCTTCGGTGGGCAGCGTCGTGTTGGCCTTTGATCTGATGAAGCCATCGTAAACATCGATGAGGTCCTTGAAAGCTCCATCGGCGCAGCCTTTATCCGCGCAGGCGCACGCCTTTTTCTCGACTTTTGCCATTTGATCGACAAAAGACTTCTTGCAGCCGAAAGCAATCAGAATGATAAAACCGGCCATCAGAAAAATTGTCGCATTTCGAATGATGTTCATCCCCGTGTATCTCCTAATTGGATTTTAACGACGATTGTCTTCCGCAATTTTGGAGAATAGTCGAGCAAATGAATTAGTCAAGAACTATCCGGCCCGCACTTCAGCGTGATTCTTAACAGGCAAATATTTCACTGTAAATTCATTGACATTACGGCTAAAACAGGGTATGTTTGTTATACTCGTTTTTCAATCCAATCAGATTGGGAACGATAAAATGCCCCTATAATATTTTATTAAAAGGAGTAACTACCATGAAAAAAGCATTCCTTTTATGTATTACCGTATCAGCAGCAATCGCCCTGGCTTCCTGCGGAGGGGAAAACATCAAACCGACGGGCAACAAGACCGTGGACGAGCTTAACAAATCGCTTTCAACGGTTACCATTACGGGATTCCCCTCAGGTAAGGATTCATCAAACGCGACCTGGGACTTCAAGCTCACCATTGCCATCCCGGTCGTGAAGGAAGTTCTCCCCAAGGTGCCCGGGGGCTGGGTCCTCCAGGTGACCGGCCATTCCGATGCCGAGGGCGGGATAACCGCGCCCCAGAATTACAACCTGAGCGCAGCCAGGGCCAAGATGGTATTTGACAGGCTCAAAGAGAAAGGCGTCAGGGACCCCAAGCTAACACAGAAAGGCGTAGCCGGGACGATGATGAGCGGTAAATGCGGCAAGATGGGCGACTGCCAGCGCCGCGTTTCCTTCAGGGTCGTTCCGAAGTAACGCACGGTTTATCAGCATCATTTTTCACGGGTAAAACGAATATCATTGCGCAGACCATACCGGCGCCCGGCTCAGGCTGAGCGCCGGTTTCTGTATCCTGTCGAAGCAGCATCATATCAATAATCAAAAATCCCTATATTCCGTACTCATCCGACAAATCACACCGAGGCTGATTAGAAACGGGTCCATGCCATCGATGATTGAACGAGAACAGGCCGGGGCCCATGGTTACCATAACGATCTTCATTATCTAAGTCACATAGACATGATCTGTTTGACAGCTCATGGAATGCATGATACCCTTTACTTGAAAAACTTAAAATGAAATCAACCGACAGGGAGGGTAATGACCCATGGGCATAATGGACCTTTTCAATAGGGATGCAGCCATCCCGCGAATCGATCTCGTCTGGCTTAACAGGGCGGCAAAACTCAAAGGCGCCGCTGACTACCTGGCAAAAAACAAAACAGACCTATGCGTTGCATGGTTTGAGGAGACACAATTGATCTTCAACCGCTGTTTTGAAGAGAATCACATTAACATACCGATACGAATGGCCGATTCACTGGGGCTCTACGATCTCAACAACAAGATTGCGGTTTTCCTGGAGCACTATCCCCTTTACTCAAGGGAGGCGCATGTCTTATCAAAGAACATGCCCGCCGGCATCTGTTTCATGAATTCCCTCGACGACACCTTCTTCCGGCTCTTTGGCGGTAAAATAGAAAAACTGATGCGGACCATGGGGGTTGGGGAGGACGAAAACATCGAAAGCCCGATGATCAGCGCCACGGTGATAAGGGCGCAGAAAAAACTGGAGAAAAAGGTCCGTGACGACTTCCATGCCCGGTCAGGGGAGGAGTGGATGGAACGATACAGGACCTACTGGCAGCATCACCTGCGGTGAATGTCAAGGCCCGTAAAACCGCTACTGTACGTACATTCCATCCCGCCGATGCAGGGGCAAGAACAGAACGTATTGCTACGGGAGGGTGACGCCCGCGGCGGAGCACCCTCCCCTCAATAAACGCGTATCCCGCTCTTTATCTGCCGTCAATTTTCCTGATATACGCAAGGATCTTATCAGTCATCGGTAATTTGGAAACTTTTGTTGCTGCGGCTGCGGGCTTTCCCTTGACCGCTTTTCGCGCTGTTTTCTTTTTTACGGTTTTCCCGACGGCTTTCCCGCCGGCCTTTTTAACAGCTTTCTTGACAGCTTTTTTCTTAATTACTTTTTTCTTAACAGCTTTTTTAGCGGTTTTTCTGACCTTCTTCAAAGCTGCCTTCGGCTTTTTCGCTGCTTTCTTCTTAGCCTTTGCCTTTTTTACTGATTTCGCTTTTTTCTTCATAGTGCCTCTTCCCCATTATATAATATCACTTTCAAGGAATTTCTTCCCTTTATGTGCTATTCGAAGGATGCAATAAGCTTCCCCGTCAATGATTCGGGGTCCAGAGGCACACCCCCATCATAGACTACCGGCAGAGCCTGACATCTCGCCGGCAGGGCGTGGGTTACATTGATAAATCAGAGAAGCAATCCAGCCTCCCTTTGATGAATAATAACAGAAAAAATAACCGCAAGAAGTACAATCAAATGTCACCCATAACCATGTTCGGAAGATTGAGTATTATTCTTGATAAAAAAGCGCCATGGCCACGGGGAATGTAAAAGCGAAGGGAATGACATCTCCATCATTCCCTTCGCGGTGGGGGGGGTGGTTCCTGAAACCGGCGGATTCCGGCGCCAATTCAATCCTACCCCTTTATCATAACCAGCATCATCTTGAACTTATCAAGGGCCTTCAGGCCATGGGGCTGGTTCGCGGGCATGATGATCATCTCCCCCTTCGTCAGCAGATGGGGCTTCCCGGATATGGTTATTTCCGCCTTCCCGTCAAGGATATGGACGAGGGCGTCGAAGGGGGCCGTGTGCTCCGAAAGGCTCTGGCCACTGTCAAAGGCGAAGAGGGTGACTGTGCCGGAGGGATTGTTTATCACGGTGCGGCTCACCACGGAACCGTCCTGGTATGCTACAAGACCGTCAAGGGCCAGGCCTTCTTTTGTGTATTCACTTGCCGGATTATCTTTCATGGATATACTCCTTGTATTATATAATATCATTACCGGGGCTGTTCGCGGCTCCCAGGGCACGATTGCCTGCAGCAGTACGGCGTGCCTATCGCGACACGGCGTGCCGTGCCGCTACTTATAACTTAACAAACGCTGCTCCCCCTCGAGCTTCTTCTTGTCCGTCAGGTCCTGGGACACCTCCATGGTTCCCAGGTAGGTCCCCTGCTCGTCGCGCATGGCGAAGTATTCGATGAGGATGAAACGCCCCTTGTGGGTTATCCAGAAGGAGGCGCTCTCCTGCCGGCCGGCGCGGAAATCGTCGATGATCTTCTGCACCGTGGCGACGCTCGCCGGCGGATGGCACTGCTGTACCTTGCGGCCGATAATGGCCTTGCTCCTGGTGAATATCCGGTCCTTCCCCTGGGAAAAGTAGCGGACGGTGTCGTCCGCGTCGACGAAGGTGATGTCCACCGGGACCGTGTCGAGAAGCGCGGCGAGCTCCCTGACCGACAGGCTGCCCGTGGGCAGGATTATCCTTCCGCCGGCGCTCTCCCCTGCCGGGGAACCGGAATCATCGGCCGCAACCCCTGCCGGCCTCCATTGGTCCACAGGGTTGAACAGGCAATACCCGATCTCGGGACCCTGGCGGTACACGTCGTACCACTCCGCCTCGGTGAGGGAATCCAGGCACATGGGGAAGAGGATGTTGTCCTCCTTGACGATCATGTCCGTGATGGCTTGTGTCGCGGCCTGCAGCTCCGGCATGAGCCAGCGTATTTCGGTTTTGTTCCCGAGCCCGGCATGAAGCACCTGCAACGCCTTTTTCATCAGCCCCCGCGCCTCGTCATGCTTGGCCCACATGACCGCCGGCGGCCCCGTGATCCCGTGCTTTTCCAGGAAGGGAAACACCAGGTTCTCCTTGCGCTTGTAATGCTTATCCACGTCCATGAGCCTGTTGAAATGCTGGATGATGGCGTAGTAAATGTCCTGGGTGGGTTCATGATCGGCGCCGCCCGGGGCGCCGTGATAGAATTTCTCCAGTTCCGCGATTTCTCTTTCGAGGGCCCGGTTCTCCTCCTTGAAGGTATGGACCGGGTGTCCCGGCAGCACGGTCTTCGCACCGGACTGGTCGATGCTTCCGTCCAGCACCGCAGTGTGGACATCGCAGAGCTTCACCACATCCTCCTGGGGAAGCCCCTCGGCAATCAGCTCCTGCTCGACCCGCACGACGTCATCGTAGGGGATCTTGCCAAGGGCCTGCCGCAACTCCGCCTTCACCTGCTCCGGATTTTCCCCCCGGTGGAGCTTGAGGATGAGCTCCTTCAGGGTCCTCCGTTTTTGCTCAGCGTTATTGATGATTTCACTCATGATTTACTCCCCTCCTGGGGCCGTACCCCTCTCAGAGCGAGTAGCAGCCCGTTATGTTTTACATGATACACGATAATGATACCGACATCATTGACCCAGGTCAAGAGAGAAAACGATTTCTCATAGGTACCAGGTGCCTTCAGATATGGGGATCACATTGCCACCGACCGATACCGCCGTCCCGCCGGAATCGGTTTCATGGGCCTTCAGCATGAGAAGCGACGGCCTGCCGATCTCATGGCCCTGCCCGGCCCTGAGATCAACCCGGTCCGATCCGAAAAACCGATGATGGGACAGGTACGCGGCCAGGCAGCCGTTGCCGCTCCCCGTGGCGGGATCCTCGGCAATTCCCAGGTAATCGGCAAACATGCGCACGCTCACGCCATGGCTCCCGTCACGTCCCTCGGGGCAGAATATCAACACGCATTTTGCCGGAACGTCCCTGATAATCGCGAAATATCGCTCTTTGTCCGGCGACGCCTCTTGCAACGCTTCCAGATTACGCAAGGGGACTATCATGTGGGGCAGGCCCGTGGAAACTTCCTGGACCGGAAAGCGTCCATCGATGGCATCCGCCGGAAGGCGCAGCATTTCTGCTGTCGACGCTGCATCGAAGACCTTGCCGAAACGGGGCTCCGCCTGATCCATCCAGAGGGGTCCCGAACCATCGCTTCCGGAAAACGATACCGGTATCCGGCCGATCCTGAGATTGAGGACAACCGCATCCGCATGATCCCTGATCAGATGTCGCCGGATAATGTAGGCCGTGCCGAGGGTCGGATGACCGGCGAAATCGATCTCTTTTCCCGGAGTGAATATCCTGACGGCATATCCCCCGCTTTCTTTCTTATCCGACAGGACAAAGGTGGTTTCCGAAAAATTGAACTCCCGCGCGATCCGCTGCATTTCCCGCTCCGTCAGCCGCCCGCCGTCAAGAAAGGTCGCGAGCTGGTTGCCGGAGTATTTTTCGCCGCCGAACACATCGGTCATGAAAAACCGTATCCCATTCATGGCGCGGCCTCCCCTAGGCAAGCGCTATCGCTTCGATCTCGACACGGGCGCCGAGGGGAAGATTTCCCACGGCATAGGCGGCCCTTGCCGGTGGATCCTTCGTGAAAAACGTCGCATAGACCCTGTTAACCTCGGGATAGTCGGCGATATCGGCCAGGAGTACCGTGCATTTCACGACCTTGGCCATGTCGCTGCCCGCGGCCTCAAGGATAGCCCGGATGTTTCGCAGCGCCGCCTCAGCCTGGGCCGCCGCGCCGCCGCCGCTCAGCGTGCCGGACCCGGGATCCAGGCCAAGCTGCCCGGAAACAAAGATAAACCCGTTGGCCTTGACGGCCTGCGAATACGCCGCGACCGCCGCTGGCGCCTTATCGGTCTTAACAATAGTTCTATCCATAGTCATCTCCTCATGAATGATCGGCAAGATCTCAGCTATTAACGGGCCGATCGAATATCGCCATATATCTCTTTCTCAACGGCGGGGTTCCAGAAATGCACCACGCATCCCTTGCCCACCGGTGATTGAGCGACCAATCCTATCCTTATCTGTTTTTCCATTTCCATGAAAAAATACCGAGACATCTTCCAGTCACGGCCGTTCGACGAGTGGTGAAGGCACCACATGTTATCCTTTCGGACTATCTGCAGCCAGAGGCTCTCTCCCTCGATCCTTTCGCCGTTGCAATCGTCCGATGTCGAATCCGTTACCACGGTCACAACGGATTCATAGCCCAGGTCGGTTCTCTCAAAGGCCAGCTTTATCCATCGGTCAGGCGATTCATAGGCGCAGATACACCCCGCGTCATAGGTCTCAAGAAATAACGGCTGCACCCGGCACCGCAGCACGAAATCGCCCTGGACCTCCCGGTGATAGAACGGGGCGTTTGTCTTTGCGACGCCGGTACCGCCATCAATGAAAAAATCGCTGCCGGCGGACGCCTCGATAACAATATCATCTCCGCTGACATCAAGCTTCGCCGCGGTATTCATTAATTCATAAGCCATGGCCGCCTCTTAAGCAATTTGATGCGTCATGCGACTTCAAGATAAACATTCTCTTGACATATAATCGATATTCTTTCAACAATAATTAATATTTGAGTCGGGCTTTATTACTATAGTATGATATTGGCGAATCCGACATCTCGTTTTTTCCCGGTTCCGTTTGTCAGTTATCAATCTAATGGAGGCGCCATATACAATGGCACAAATCGAATCGCTTCTAAAAGAATCTGAGCTCTTCAGCGGCATGAGCGACGCCTCGGCGAAAAAGATCGCCTCCATGGGGAGGATCATGAAAGTGCCGCAGAACACGATGATATTCCTGGAAGGCGAGAAGGGTTCGTCCTTTTTCATCATGGTCGAGGGAAGCGTGCGTCTCTTCAAAAGCGCGCCGGACGGCAGGGAGGTCACCGTCAAACTCCCGTCGCCGGGAGAGATCTTCGCCGAGGTGATACTGTTCGAGAAAGACCGCTATCCCGTCAGCGCCACGGCCCTCTCCGAATCGGTGCTCTTCTCGATGGACCGGTCAGCTTTTGAAACTCTCCTCGGCAACGCCGAGTTCCGCGATGATTTCATATCCGTGCTCATGAAGAAGCAGCGGTACCTCGCCGGCAGGATACTATACCTTGCCGCGTACGACGTCGAAGAGCGCTTCTTCCGCTTCCTGGCGGACCATTACGGCAAGAAGCAGGTCTATGAAATAACCCTGTCCAAAAAAGACTTCGCCTCCGCCATCGGCACCATACCGGAGACCTTCTCGCGGCTCCTCCAGCGACTCGCCGGCCGGCGCATCATTCAATGGGAAGGGAACAGGCTCTCGCTTTCGGACAACTTCTGGGACGGGCAGTACGAGGATTAGCGACGGCGATTCCCAGCTCCCTGCCGAAGAGGCTCGCTCCTCCCTCGTCGTCGGCGTGAACGATGACATGGAGCTCGTCCCGGGCCCTGGTGCAGGCGACGAAGAGGAGCCTCCGCTCCTCCTCGATGTCGTTGTCCCCGTCCGGCAGCACCGAATCGCACACCCCTGAGATGACGACCCTGTCGAACTCAAGTCCCTTGGACGCGTGCATGGTCATGAAAAAAACGCCGGCGGCCCCTTCCCCGCCGAGGCGCTCTTTCAAGAACCTCCCCTGCCAGTTGTTGCGGTAGAGGACCGCCAGGGTCCGGTCCGGGGCATGGCCCGCAATGATCTCCCTGACGGCGTCAGCTTCCCCGTCAAAGTCGAGGACCCTGTAAAACCGGACCACCCCCCCCTTACCGCGGCTCGATATAAGGCGCTTCCTGGTGCGGTGATTGTTATGTTTGATGAATCCGCTGGCGAGGGATACGATCTCCTTCCGTGATCGGTAGTTTACCGTGAGGCGGTGTATCCGGGCATCGGGGAAATGACGCCTCATGTTCAGGATGTATTCAACGGCTGCGCCACGAAAGCCATAGATGGACTGCCAGTCGTCGCCCACGGCGAACTCACCCCCATCATTCCCCAACCTAACAAAATCTCAAATTCGTCCATTTCCCCCTTAACCGCCAAAGACCGATTCAACCTCAAACACCCAGAGATAAACATCCAATACTTCACCGACT